>CAMYLW010000380.1 GCA_947259475.1 Thermodesulfobacteriota bacterium | reverse complement strand
AATGGAGCGGGAAACGGGAGTTGAACCCGCGACTTCAACCTTGGCAAGGTTGCACTCTACCTCTGAGTTATTCCCGCTCAAGTCCTTTCTAGCTTAGCAAAGATCGGGTATTTGTCAAGAGTAAACTTAGGTCGTTCAAACCGTTCAAGTCGTTGAAATCGTTCAAATCGTAAAGGTCGTTAATTAGCTGATTAGACAATTAGTCGATTAGGCAATTAGGCAACTGGAAATTCGTAAACGGTAAATGTTCAACGGTAAGAGGTAAGCCCTTCGACAGGCTCAGGACGCTTCGCGCAGTAAGCGGTAAAAAAATCATCTGTTTGACAAATTCCCTAATTCCCTAATTACCCTGGCTGCCAGTTGAATCGGTGTCGTTCTCTTCGAGGACGTGCCAGAAGTTGCGAAAATAATTGAATCCCGACCAGAGTGTTATGATGACTGCCAGCCACAAGAAAACCATACCAACCGCGTGGAAATTGACATGATAGTATTCGTAGTGCAGAAGTAAACCGAGAATCGCCACTGTCTGCAAAACCATCTTCTGTTTACCAAGATGGTCGGCAGTGATCACCTTGCCTTCTGAGCCAGCTACGGAGCGCAGTCCCATGATTGCCAACTCCCTCCCTATGATCACCACCACCATCCACGCCGGTACCCGACCGAGAGGAATCAGCATGATCAGGGCCGCAGACACTATCAGCTTGTCGGCCAAAGGATCAAGGAACTGGCCAAACGTTGTGACCAACTGGTGACGCCGTGCAACAAAGCCATCCAGGAGATCAGAAATAGAGGCCAGGGCAAAAACCAGAGCGGCAAAAAAGCTGGTAGTTTTGTGAGGAAAAAACAAGAAGGCCACGATCAGAGGGATACATCCGATCCTGAAAAAACTCAAGGTATTCGGGAGATTAAAGATGGTTTTTTTTCTTTCGTCAGTCATGTTTTCATCCGTATTCCGTTAGGGCGCTACTGTGGGAGCGCGTGACAAAATAGCCCAGTTATTGGAGTATAACATCTGGCGGCGAATAAGTTGTCAGGGTTTACTCTGCTTATTAAGGCTGAACTCGTCCCAGTAACGCAGAACCCGATCGACAAATGTTCGGGTCTCTTTATAGGGTGGAATCCTTCCGTATCTGCGCACGGCGTTCTCTCCGGCATTATACGCTGCCAGAGCCAGCGGCACATTGTTCTGAAAGTTGTTCAACTGCCTCTTCAAGTACCGCACACCTGCGTTGATATTTTCATGTGGATCAAAAGAGTCCTTGACCGCCAGATCCTTGGCAGTCTCAGGCATCAGCTGCATCAATCCCTGGGCACCCTTTTTTGAAACCGCATTCCTATCAAAGTCAGACTCAGCCCTGATCACCGCTTTTACCAGGGTGTTGTCCACGCCGTGCTTGCGAGCGGCCCGGATTATGATCCTGTCATAACGATCGAAGTAGGCTCTGTAGTCCAGATTGGTCTCGCTAATGTAGAGACGAAATCGGTAGTGCGTTGGGACGTTGGAGAAGTGAATTACTCCATCTTCATCCACATACCGGTAGATATCTGCCAGAGCCGGATTGGCAATTGCACCGAGCAACACCAACAGCAGAAGCCATGGTAACCCAGCCCTTCTAAACAGCCAATCCATGTAGTTTGCCATCGATCCGTCTGTCCGCTGCTATGACCGTCAGCTCTTGATCAGGTGGATTCCACCCTTTTCCAGTCGTCCAAAAACTGCTTCATACCAATGTCGGTGAGTGGATGCTTTGCAAGCTGTCCGATCACCTTGAATGGGATGGTGGCCACATCGGCCCCCATCTGGGCCGCCTCAAGCACGTGTAGAGGATTCCTGATGCTGGCTACCAGGACCTCGGTCTCGAATATGTAGTTCTGGTATATTTCGAGAATCTGAGCTACCAACTCCATCCCGGTCTGGGAGATATCATCCAACCGGCCAACGAAAGGGCTCACATACGTAGCGCCCGCCTTTGCTGCTAGCAGGGCCTGCAGAGGGGAAAAAACCAGAGTGACATTGGTTTTGATGGACTCTGAGGTCAACTGAAGTGTGGCTTTGAGCCCGTCGGTGATCATTGGAATTTTCACCACCACGTGTTCATGAATTTTAGCAAGTTCCCTGGCCTCCTTCACCATGCCATCTGCATCGATACTCACTACCTCAGCGCTCACGGGCCCCTGCACAACTTCACAAATCTCATGGATAAGTTTTTTGAAATCTTCTCTATTCTGGCAGCCTTCCTTGGCCACCAGTGAGGGGTTGGTCGTCACTCCATCGATCATACCCAGTTCTTTGGCCTCCTTAATCTCATCAAGATTCGCAGTGTCAATGAAAAACTTCATTCACAACCTCCTCTTCCAGCATTACGGTTGCCCAGGTCCAAGTGAAGACCGGGAAAATACGCCAATATCCCTCTTATTGCACTGGACCAGCCCCCTGATTCCTGGCTTGCCGAAGAGTTACCGCGTACGAGGCCACTAACCCGGATATTCCATGAATCACTTGCTGCGACCACGGATATGCTCGTCCTTCCTGGCGTCCTCGGGTGTCGGCCCCTGCGACGTACCGCTCAGGTACGCCTCATTCCAAAAGATTCGCGCGCCTTGCATCTGGAGCTTTTTACTGTGCCGTCTCATTAATGATTTTTTACGAGATCATCAAAATTATAAACGATTTCAAATTCCCGATGTGGGATTGAAGACGGTAGTTGGCGAGTGAAGGACCCCACACCACGCATCGCACATCGATCCTACAGGGGGAATAATACTTGCATTGGAACATATTGGCCTCGTACGCGGTAACTCTTCAGCAAGCCAGGAATCAGGGGGCTG
>CAMYLW010000379.1:2856-4926 GCA_947259475.1 Thermodesulfobacteriota bacterium | reverse complement strand
CCACCCCCTAAAAATAGTATTAAAATTGAGAGGATAGCATGGCGCGGATTACCGGTGAGGACACCCACTGAACCCATTAATATTGGCCCAATCACAGCGGCGAACTTACCCAGCATATTGTAAAAACCAAAAAACTCGGCCGCCCTACTTGCAGGGATGATGCGAGCGTAAAAGGCACGGCTCAAGGATTGCACCCCACCCTGAACCAGACCGATGGCCACCGCCAGTACGTAAAACTCGCCTGGACTGTCCATGAATCTGCCCCATACAGTGACCCCTATGTAAACTCCAATGCCCAGTAAAATGGAAGTTTTGGTGCCCAACTTCTCGCCGAGTTTGCCGAAAAGGATGGCGGCAGGAAAGCCCACAAATTGAACGATGAGCAAAGCTACGATGAGGCTGTCGGCAGGAAAGCCCAGGGACATGCCGTAGTCCACCGCCATTCTGACGATGGTGTCAACCCCATCTATGTAGAGCCAATAAGCTATGAGAAATAAGAACACTATCCGCAGTTTGCGAATCTCAGCAACGGTTGTTTTAAGCTGAAGCAAACCACTGCCGATCATCTTCCAGCCGCTTGTTTTGCGATGGGTCGGTGGCTCCTTTACCCAGATCATTATAGGCAAGGAGAAGATAGCCCACCAGATTGCGACGCTGATAAAAGAGATACGCACCGCTGTACCGGCATCGGGCAGGCCAAACCAAGCGGGCTTCAGGGTCATGAGGACGTTGAAAGCGAACAACAGTCCGCCACCCAAATAACCCAGTCCAAAGCCCAGAGCTGAGACCATATCCTCTTTGCCGGAGGGAGCGACGCTTATCAGGAGTGAATCATAGAACACATTGCCACCGGAAAAGCCGATGATCCCCACTATGTAAATGAGAACGGCAATGTGCCAGGCTCCCCGGGCCACGAAGAAAAGGCTGCCGGTCATGACAACGCCCATGGCGGCAAAAAAGAGGAGGAATTTTTTCTTTACTCCGCCCTGATCGCCGATTGCTCCAAGCAGCGGTGCCATGGCGACAACAATGAGACTGGCTATGGAATTGGCTAGTCCCAGGCGAAATGTACTGGTAGTGGCCTCTACGCCCACATTCCAGTACTCTTTGAAGAATATCGGAAAGAAGCCCGCCATTACGGTGGTGGCAAAGGCGGAATTGGCCCAATCGTAGAGGGCCCAGGATATGACTTTTCTGTCAGTGGCTAGATTTGGCATTCCAGCGGTCGTCTCAATCTCTGCAGGGATATCTCCGTGGTTCAGACTTTCGAGAAGTCTTTACAACATTCTCACACTATTTTTTCAAGAAAAAGGCTGGAGGCGGAATTTATCTCAGTCTCGTTTATAATCCATGAACCGACAGATTCCAAGGATCAAAAGTTTTTCAACAACTCACAAAGAACATGTTTGTATGTAATGGTTTGGACTCTTTTCTTACTAATGATTATCATACGAACAAAGAACACAAGTCGATAATCCACCAAGGTGGAAAGGAGACAGTTATGAAATCACCATCACCAGGTTCAGATAGGCGGTCTGGCCGCAGGTTTTTCCTGAAGCAGGTTGGCGTCTTTGCTCTGCTTTTGGGATTCCCGGCGTGGGCCTGGGGTTTTATCCAAGAACATTTTCCAATTACACTGGCAAAAAACTCCTCCGAGCCTACCAAGAAGAAGGAGCTGGATGTGACTGATAAAGTTGTAAGAAGTGATGAAGAATGGCGCCGGATGCTTACCCCGGAGCAATTCAAGATTACCAGGAGAAAAGGCACCGAACCAGCGTTTAGTGGCGAATACCACAACTTCAAAGGGAAAGGCATCTATCAGTGTGTAGGATGTGACAACCATTTATTCAGCTCGGATACCAAGTTTGACTCCGGCACGGGCTGGCCCAGCTTTTGGGAGCCGATTTCCAAGAACAGTATCAGAACAGAAGCGGATAACAGCTTTTTCATGAGAAGGACTGAGGTGCTGTGCAACCGGTGTGACGGACATCTTGGCCATGTTTTCAATGATGGCCCACCTCCCACGGGGCTGCGCTACTGCATTAATTCGCTGGCACTCAAGTTTGCGCC
>CAMYLW010000379.1:0-2839 GCA_947259475.1 Thermodesulfobacteriota bacterium | reverse complement strand
TGTTCGTCCTTGGACGGTATTATTCCTGGTAGTAGTGACGGTTCTGGGCGGCGGCCCTATTCTTTATGGCTGTGACAGCTCAAATCAGGACTGGCGACCTGCGAAAGAGAGGAACAATATGGAACTGGCAAAAGGTCATTCGAGCCACATGGTGGCTATTCCCCCAATAGACCTCAAGGCTCCAACTAAGGCGGAGACGGCAACCTTTGCCCTGGGCTGATTCTGGGGTCCAGATGCCCAGTTTGGGAGCATCGATGGGGTCATTCGAACCCGGGTTGGATATGCAGGTGGTACAACAAAAAATCCCACCTATCACAATCTTGTTGATCATACTGAGACGATACAAATAGATTATGATCCTGCCAGGGTCACATACAGCGAGCTTTTGGATGTTTTCTGGCGAAGTCATAATCCTGCCAGACGCCCATGGTCGAGGCAATACAAAGCGGCAGTGTTCTATCATGATGAAGAACAAAAAAGGTTGGCCATGGAAAGTAGAGAGAGTATTGCAGCAAGGACAGATGGCAAGGTCCATACTGAGATTATAGCCTACTCCGAGTTTTATCTGGCCGAGCTGTATCACCAGAAGTATCAATTGCAGCTCAACCGAAATCTTATGAGAGAGTTCAAAGCAATCTACTCTGCCAACGAAGATTTTGTGAATTCAACTGCTGCAGCTCGGGTAAATGGCTACCTTGGTGGGCACGGCAGCTTATCACAACTGCAGGCGGAGTTGAGTGGTCTCGGCTTGTCTGCGGCAGGAGCAGAGAACCTCCTGCACATTGTGCGTAACTCCCGATAAGCAGATGACGTGAGGCCAGGGCGGAAAATCTCAAAAGGCTGATAGAAGAAGAAACCCAGGTCCCATAATCCGAACCTCAGTCAACATGGGGCGCTATCTTCTCTCCATTTTGACTGAGGTTCGGATTTGATCTTTTGGCCCATTGGGACTGGTCTTTTGGCAAGTTGTGGTGATTTAATAAGATGACTCTCTGAGGAGAAAATCTATAATTATTTGTTATTTCAATACTTTCTATGTTTTCTGCTTGTTGGCACCACTCCTGCACAAACGAGATAGGTGAACGAGCATAGCCTACCAAGGCAGGAGGTGTGGGATGATTTCAGCAGTTAGTATCCTGTGCGTAAGCGCAATTGTTCTTACCCTGGTATTGATTTTGAAGCTGATATTCTCGTTTCATCAAGGGGATGGAATGGTTGCGATAGATATCCGTGACAAGAAAAAAGGGGGGCAACTGTAGCGTTACCTTGTCCTGAAGACTCCTACAAAGAAACACCAACCGTATCAGCGAGAAGAAAAGGTAATACATGGCGCCTCAGGGCGCCATTTTTTTCGGTTCTCGCTCAAACCTGGTCAACTGGCGCGGCTCCTTACTGTGCCGAGCCGATGCATTTCTTGAGCGTCTCGAGCAATTCCTCAGACTCTGGGGGTTTCTCTATGTAAGCCTCCGGCTCTGGTACGGTTTGGCCCCGGTAGCTATTGAGCATTTGCATGGAGTGGAGAAATGTCTTCTTAGCGATTGCCGAGATCATGATCACCGGGATATTCTTCAGATTCTCGTCTGTTTTTACCTCCCGATACATTTGGATACCACCCGATTTCGGCATCAAGACATCGAGAATGATAGCAGCCGGTTTATGTTTGCGGGCTTTCTGGACACCCTCTTCCCCATTGTTGGCGATAATTGCTTTGTAGCCGCTCGTCTCCAGAAGGGTGGAGATAAAGATCCGCATGTCCATCTCATCATCCACTACCAGTACTTTCCTGTTCTGCATGAAAGGGGACCTCCAAATTACTCTTCTTTCCTCATCTCCTTTGAGGGTCTAAAGATTATACAGGTGGTTGTAGCGTGTGCATAGAGTTTGCCATCTTTGTCAACTAACTTTCCTTCAGCCGTAGCTATGCGCCCACCAGTGTAAATTACACTGGCCTCACATCGTAGTGTTCCTGTTTGGGTGTTCAGAGGGCGAATGAAATTTGTCTTGAGGCATCCCTACTTCCTTTCACTCTGATTCAAATCCATCCGAAAGAATGTACCAGGATTCCCTCCATTCAACAACCTTAAGTAGTCTGCTGTAAGAATAGTGGCCTCCAGGCATGAAGACAAGGGTGAGAGAGATGCAGCCACAATTTTGTAATTTTCCGTCTAGCTTCAAGCCATGGGCATTCTAATGGTGGGCCCGAAACTTGCAATGATGCCTAAGGGTTGATCTTCTTATTCGGAGTCACATCTTCGGTCTTGGATACTGGCTACGATTCGTTTGGTCTCTCACATCGATGTGACATGGAGTTAGAGAGTGAAAAGATTTTATCTTGCTTTGAAAAGGAACAACTTACAGAAAAGTATCTATCCCTTGGAAGGTTCTGTGAGCATCGGCCGCAGTCCGGAAAATGACATAACCCTTGTGGATTATAACGTCTCTCGCACCCACGCCAGAGTTAGCTTTCAGCAGGGTTCTTGGCGTATTGAAGATCTTGACAGCGCCAATGGAATCATTTTTTCTGGGGAACGTGTGCTTTCTAAAACGTTGACCCTGGGAGATTCTTTTCAAATTGGGGAATCTATACTGACTTTCATGGAAGAAGGTGTTTCAGATAAAACAGAACAACTGTCCGAGACCATGCAGGTGTTTTCGTCGCTCATTAACTATCAGTCTCCTTTGGTAGATCCAAATCGAACCAATCCCAATTTCATGCGGTTGCACGGGGCCCTCTTGTCCACCCCTATTTTCAGATCTCTGGGAAAGAAAGAACTGAGAGGGTTGGAAGATATTGCCAACCTGCACCTTTTCAGTGCTGACCAACTCGTTTTCCATGAGG
>CAMYLW010000378.1 GCA_947259475.1 Thermodesulfobacteriota bacterium | reverse complement strand
GGTCATTGGTTTTGTAGCCGGGCTCACCGCACCTCCTGGTCGGCGAATGGGCCACGGCGGAGCAATCATCAGCGGCTCCAGCGGCACGGCCCAGGCAAAAATTGAAGCCATGGAAAAGGCCGGCATCACCGTGGTGAAGAATCTAGGAGAGTTGGGAACGACCGCTGTAAAAGTTTTCGGTACGTAGCTTGTGTGCATCCGGAAGCCCACCCTTTTGCTTGTCATTCTGAGGAGTCCCGCCAAAAGCGGGACGACGAAGAATCTCTTGGCTCCTGGTTTCCTGGGAGATTCTTCGCGGAGTTTATCCTGAGTACACCGAAGGGCTCAGAATGACAATGCAGAGTTTCCGGATGGACACTGGCTATCAGGCTAATGGAAATTTTACCATATTAAGTGCGTGCACCAAGTCCGTCATTCCGGAATCCGTCGCCGGCGGATATCCGGAATCTAGAGACAACAATGGTTTACTGGATACCGGATCTCGCC
Source organism: Thermodesulfobacteriota bacterium (assembly GCA_947259475.1). GTDB lineage: Bacteria > Desulfobacterota > Syntrophobacteria > BM002 > BM002 > BM002. Next base: position 3,241 of record CAMYLW010000378.1, on the reverse strand, counting down.
CGCCGTAGGCGGACTCGTCCGGTATGACGGTTGAGGCCGTTTCCAGGCTGGTGCATTGCAAATGTACTTACAAAGGACCTGTCTCATCCAGATAGGTCTTTTTTTTTCTTTTAGAAATCCTGTATATTAATCCCAAATCGCTCAAGCGTTAATATGGCTTAACCTTTACAAATCTGGAGATTCAACATGAACATCGCTGTTGTTGGTGGAGGTAAACGCTGTCGTATCTTGATGGATTCTATCGAAAAACACACTTTTCGAGAGATATCCCCCAGAGTGGTGGCAGTGGCAGATCCCAAAGACGATGCTCCCGGTCTGGTTAAAGCGAGAGAAAAAGGTCTGTTCGTTACAAATGATTATATCGATTTTTTTGATAGAGACGATATCGATCTCATAATAGAATTGACTGGTAAGCAGCATGTGTATGAGGACATTTTGCTTAAGAAAAAAGAAACGGTTCGGGCCATCAACCACAAGACTGCGACGCTCTTTTGGGAATTTACTCTCTCTTCCAGAATTGAACAAAAAGCAAGAAGGAAACTTCAAGAAACAAGGGCAATTTACAATGTCCTAATCAATGAACTCATCCAGGAAGACGTTATAGTTATGGCGTCTAATTATCGCATTCTAGACGTCAATCAAACACTAGCAAACAAACTGGGTATTGAACGGAAGGATGCCATCGGTCGATACTGCTACGAAATCTTGCACCATGAAAGTGCTCCATGTTCGGGGGAAGAACATCCCTGTCCACTTGTCCATACCGTCGAAACCGGAAAACCCTACCAAGTAACTCATATCCACCTGGATAAGGACAGTAGGGAACTCTACTATTCAATTTCCTGCTACCCTCTCATTGATAATGGTGAGGTAGTGGGAGCCATAGAAATTGCCAGGGACATCACCAAGGATATCAGTATTCAGAAAGGTATGATGCAATACGACAAGATGGCCTCCATTGGTCGTTTGGCAGCAGGTGTTGCCCATGAAATAAATAATCCACTGACAACAATTCTAACCAGCGCCATTTTGATCCAAGAAGAGACCGACTCTGAGGATCCAAACTACCAGGAATTGCAGATCATAGCAGACGAAGCTCTGCGCTGTCGCAAAATTGTAAGCAGTCTGCTGGATTTTGCCAGGCAGTCAGAGCCGGTCAAGGCAAAGAATAATCTCAATGAAGTGGTTACAGAATCAGTGGTCCTAACCAGAAAACAGGCGGCGTTCAATGACTTGGCAGTGGAGGAGAGTCTCTCGGAGGATCTGCCACTCATTAACATGGATAAAGACCAGATTGAGCAAGCTCTCATAAATTTGATACTGAATGCAATTGAAGCGACTGACCCTGGAGGAAAAATCACTGTTGGTACCAGCTATTTTTCGGACGCTGACAGGGTGGAACTTACGGTCAGCGACTCAGGCAAAGGTATTTCAGAAGGAGATATGGGTAAGATTTTTGATCCCTTTTTTACCACCAGGGAAAGTGGTACCGGTCTCGGACTTGCCATAACCCATGGCATCATTGAACAGCATAATGGGACAATAGAGGTGGATAGTAAACTTGAGCAAGGGACGCGTTTTACCATCAGACTGCCGCTCACCAAGCAGGGAGGCAACGATGACCATTGATCGTAGCCCTCGCATCTTGGTCATAGATGATGAACTTTCCATCTGTCAGAATTGCATAAAGGTATTGTCTAAAATTGAATGTGAAGTTGAATATGCTTTAAATGGCTACGATGCCCTAAGGATGATGGAGGCTGAACCTTTTGAGGTGATCATAACTGACTTGAAAATGAGTAGTTTGGGGGGCATGGAAGTGCTAAGTAGGGTGAAAGCGGCCTACCCTGACACCATGGTTATCGTGATCACCGGTTATGCAAGCGTTTCTTCCGCGGTAGAAGTGATGAAAATGGGGGCGTTTGACTACCTGCCAAAACCGTTCACGCCAGAGGAACTCCGCGGCGTTGTCCGCCAAGCAGTGGCTGAAAGAGCCATCCAACTCCAAAACCGAAAATTTAAGCAACAACAGGGAGATTTGCGGGCATTTTCTCACCAACTCATTGGTGACAGTCCAAGGATAGAAAAAGTGATCGAGATGGTGAGAAAAGTTGCTCCTACAGATTCAACGGTTCTTATCTCGGGCGAAAGTGGCACAGGAAAGGAGTTGATTGCCAGGGCAATACATGCCAACAGCAAAAGGGGGGACAAATCTTTTTTTGCTGTGGACTGCGGGACCATTTCAGCTACCTTGCTAGAGAGTGAACTATTTGGACACACCAAAGGAGCGTTTACTGGGGCGCATCGAGACAAACCCGGTATTCTTGGAAGCCCGTGAACTTTTGCCTCTGGGAAGCACAACCGCGCAAACGGTTGACGTTCGGCTTATTCTGGCCACCAATCAGGATCTCAAGGAAATGGTTTCCGAGGGCTCTTTCAGAGAAGACTTCTATTACAGAATTTTTGTGTACCCCATTGCCATGCCGCCATTAAGAGAAAGAAAAGAGGATATTTTGCCCATCGCATATCATTTCCTGGAGCAGTTTAACCGCAGTTTAGGAAAGAATATCACAGGCTTTGACAGCAATGCCGTGAATAAGTTGAGCCAATATGACTGGCCTGGAAATGTGAGGCAGTTGAGAAATGCCATTGAAAGAGCGGTCATCCTCTGCGACAAGGAGCTAATAGGCTTGCGGGAGCTTCCATTCACAGATGATGTCGAACAATTGATTGAGCGGGTGCCGTCGACCAACGAAGAGCTCAAGAGAATTAAAAAGGAGATCAGACAGAAGGCGGTTGGTGAGGTGGAGAAGAATTTTGTTATCAACGCCTTGGCCCTGAATAATTGGAACGTGACACAGGCCGCAAAAAAAGTTGGCCTCCAGCGACCTAATTTCCAGAATCTTATGAAAAAACACGGTATCAAACTTCAGCAAAGTGATAAGTCGAGTAAAGAGAAAAAGCCGGACTCCTCCCGTAAAGTAGAATAACAACTCCCCTAAGCAACGGTTCCCAATTTTCTGTGGATTGATGCCCAAACATGTCTTGCCAACCCGAAAGTCGAATCGCGGCTGGAAAGCCGCTCCCACAGGAAGAGATGCCAAAAAAACATCTGTGGGAGAACCTTTTAGCCTCGATCTCCATGACTGAATATATATTCAACCGAGTAGGCTCAATTCAAATTCCGAATTGCCCGAGTTGGGCAACAACCCGTCTATTTTTGACCCATAGAATCTTTCCC
>CAMYLW010000377.1 GCA_947259475.1 Thermodesulfobacteriota bacterium | reverse complement strand
ACTTTTCTTCTATCTATAAAAAACACCTCAAACCCAACCGATCATTGAGTTGTCGAAAACCGCTAGCCCGGATATTTCATGAATTGCTGTCGCGAGATCACGAAGATGGGCGTGCCACCTGCCAACCGCAGGGTGTTGGTTCCGAGGCGTACCTGAGCGGTACGTCGCAGGGCCCGACACCCGAGGACGTCAGGAAGGGCGGCCATATCCGTGGTCGCAGCAGGTAATTCATGAAATATCCGGGCTAAACGTAGTCCAAGTTAAAAGCAAGGCTACAGATTAACTAAGAAAACGATACGTCCAGAATGACAATTTGTCAATCTTCAAAATGAGATGTTTTTTTAACTGGAGTGAAAAGCGGGGATTGGTACCAAGGTATGACGTTCCTTTTATGACTAAGGAAAGGACTCTATCCGGGTGCGCCCTCCCCCTCGATGGTGCGGGATTCTGCGGCACGGAGTTCCTTGCGAAGCACCTTTCCCACCATGCTCTTGGGAAGTTCCTGACGAAATTCCACTATGCTAGGAACCTTATAGGCTGCTAGTTTATCCTTGCAGTGAGCTAAAACTTCCTCTTCTGTAAGCGTTTCTTCCGGTTTGACCACAACGAATACCTTCACGGTCTCACCTCGGTAAGCATCGGGAACACCAATGCTCACTGCATCGGCAATCTTAGAGTGTTCGTAGAGCACTTCATCGATTTCCCGCGGGTAGACATTATAGCCCCCGGCTATGATCATGTCTTTTTTGCGATCCACGATGAAGACGTAGCCGTCCGCATCCATATAGGCTATGTCCCCGGTATAGAGCCAGCCATCCCTTAGGGTTTCTGCGGTCTCTTCCTCCATATTCCAATAGCCTTTCATGACCTGAGGCCCTTTCACCGCCAGTTCTCCGGGTTCGCCCACAGGCAGCTCCCTGGTACCGCTCTCCAGGTCCATGACCTTGGCGTCCGTGGAGGGTAAGGCAATACCGACGCTTCCCGGCTTTCGCTCGCCTTTAATGGGATTCGCGTGGGTCACGGGTGATGCCTCGGTAAGACCATAAGCCTCAAAGATAATCCCGCCGGTAATCTCCTCAAATTGATTCATGATTTCTATCGGCAGTGGAGCCGAACCGCTGAAACAGTAGTTGATCGAGGAGATATCGCATCTGGATATCTCAGGGTAGTTGACCATGGCCGTAAAGATAGTTGGGACCAGGACCGCAATGGTTGGTCTGGTTTTCACGGTGGTCTTGAGAAGATTATTGATTTCGAAACGAGGCAGCAAGATCATTGAACCGCGGCAGCAAACGGAATGATTCATGAGCACGGTCATGCCCAGCACATGGAAGAATGGGGCCACACAGAGGATTCGTTCCTGTCCGAGTTTGAGCGGGCACCAGGCCATGAGCTGAATCACATTGGCCATGAGGTTGCGATGGGTAAGCATGGCACCCTTGGCTATGCCCGTGGTTCCTCCGGTGTACTGGAGCACGGCCAGGTCATCCATAGCCACCTCTGGTCGGGGCGGGTTCCCAGGGCTGTTCTTAACCAGCCTCTTAAACGAATGGACAGACTCTCCATAAGGCACCCTCAGATTCAGCTTCTGTTTTCTGGCTTTCAAGGGATAGAGCATATTTAGTGGAAAAGGAAGGCAATCCCGGATGCTGGTGATGATGAGCTGTTCCACGGGTGTCTCTTTCCAGACCTTCTCGATCCGCGGAATGAGATGATCCAAACCCACCAGCACTTTTGCCCCAGCATCAGCAAACTGATGGGCCATCTCCCTCTCCACGTACATGGGATTGGTCATTACCACCACGGCGCCAATGCTGAGGGCGGCATAGTAGGCGATAATGGTTTGCGGACAATTGGGCAGCATAATGGCTATCCGGTCACCGGGCTCGACACCCATACCACTGAGGGAGGAGGCAAATCGGTTCACCTGCTCGGCCAATTGCCTATAAGTAAGACGGGCCCCCATGAAATCGGTAGCAATGACCTGAGGAAACTCTAGAGCCGCTTTTTCCAGTTGAACGAAAAGGGGGTCCTCAGGTGGTTCAATTTCGAAAGGAACACCCTCATCATAGAAATGGTGCCAGATTCTCTCAGCCATCATTCCCCTCTCTGCCAATCCCGCCATTTCAATGTGGGCCGGCCTCAAGATAGTGCCAGTTGGAGGTCGGATCAGGCTATCTCAGATTGGTCTTATCCGGGTTAATGGTCATCAGTAGGTGGAGGAGTGATATTCCTGCCAGAGAAGCGAATCGCGCTTTCTTCTTTCTCGCTTTCCTCGTGCTGCTCTTCGGCTCCCCAAAGGATGCCTTTGGCTTTGAGGTGGTCTTGAATAATGGTCACAAGATAATTGCTGAGGGTGCGGGTATCCTCTTTCGCTAACTTCTGGAGGATTTCCTTTATTCTGGAGTCGATTTTGAATGAAACCACTGCCTTGCTCATAATCTAAGGAGTATAGCGATTTTTCAAGGTATTGCAATAAAAAACCTTGAAATATTCTGTAACACTTAAGAATAAATAGTAGACCATTTAAAACTGTTTTCCGTCCGCTGAGTTGTGAGGTGGAGGTCAGTAAACCCTGATGTTGCATACCCACGCCGAGGAAAAACGCGTCAGAGTGCGCCAAATGTGGGCTCGCGCAGCCTCGGTAAGGACGAAGCGTACTTCATCCGTACATGAGATCCTGGCCGAGGCGAGCACGCTCCTATCACGCGAGCGCAGCGATTTTTACCGGTTTGGGTATGCAACATTAGGGTAATATGAAGGGTGGAGTGGAGTTTCAGATATACCAAGGCTATTCTAACAGTTCCTTACAAAGCTGGTAACACTGGTCGAGTTCTTGGTTGCATTCGGAGGCAGGCGATTTGCACTCATCGTGTATTGTCTGACATTTAGTAGCGCAGTTTCTCCCTTCATCTGTGGAGAACTCAGGCTTGCTGGGCAGAGGATAATCAGGAACGTGGGCGCAGCCAATTGCAGCAAAGGCAAAGAGAACCAGTAAGAATTTCTTCATGGATAACTCCCTAAGAACAACAATCGCCAACCCAGTTTGACAGTTTACATCAAAATGCAGGAACTATGCCATGAGTTTCTTATCTCAGGTGTAGATAACAGATGCAATCAAGGCAGAAATTAAGGAGAGCGGGCTAGTTGATTTCCAAGGTATCAAACATCGAATCTTGCAACTCTTCAGATTCCACATCTTCACTGAGGTGTTCAGCTACCGCTTTAGCAATGATTCTTCTGTCTTCACTACCGATATTCAGAAAACGAACACCCATTCCCCCTGGAGTAATCTCGTCATCAAGACCAGACATACTCGACCACACCACCTCAGCTTTGACATTCAGCGGCTTATCTGGGGCATTTATGACCATATCAAGGACTTCGTTTGGTCCCAATGGGTTAGTACAGCACACGTACGCACCGCCTTCGCTAATGTCTTTCGTCACTCCTTCAGTGACTGCACCACTAAGTTGAACGGAAACAGGCCATCTCAGGTTTGCCCTTGGATGTGCACGGTGGTCTTCAAATGCCATTTTGTCCGCCTCTCTTGCTGGTTGCCCCCACCGCAAGTGTTGGTGTGAGGGCTTTTGAAAAGGGAGGTTAGTATACGAAAAAGAAAAGTGTACAGTCTCTCTCCCCGCAGCAATCAAGACTGCAGGAAATATGCCATTGGGTTTCTAATCTCAGGATAAGCTGAGGACCAGCTGTGCACCGAGTGAACGCAGGATCCACAGGCCGAGCTATCAATTGGGCAATGCGTGTCATCATGAAAAGGGGGATATGAGGCAACGGGGGTCGGTCATGCAATTATGACTATCTATAACAGCTTCGTCTGATCGCTAAATGCCGGACTATTAAGATCTAAGTCCACATTCTGAGCACGAGCATCTTCAAAAAAAAGCCCCCGCTGGTCAGTCCAGCGAAGGCCATAATGAGCGATTTGGTGCGAACCACTGTATCATTTGGGAGATTCAAATGGAGGCTTTAGCTCAGCCTTCAATGCTTCCATGATAGCGAACCTGTGGCACTTGTCACAGAGAAAGTAAGACCCCCAAGGAATGAAATAATCTCTCCTCCCTCGCACCACGTAGGAATAGGTGGCTCCACAATTGGCACACTTCGTCTGAGAGTTAGTTTTCATTTTCCGTGTTCCTTCTTCTCAGCGGAGTAAATGCAGGGAGTCCAGTAGGAAGCCAATTGAGGTTTGTGGGTATTCGCTAGCACGGGGAATGCAGCATACTCTTAGGCTAATGTAAACCTGCTAATTATGTCAATCCGTAAAACCACCATTTTGCTGAGGCGGGCGGGCAGCATGGGGTGTAAGAAGGATTGCTTAGCCCTTCGATTGCAGCTCTGTTAGGCGCAAAAAGAGAACATCGGCGGGTGGGGTAAAAAAGCAGAGCCAAAGCTCCGCAGTGTTCTTTGACATATGAATAGCCTGCCCCAAATAAGGGGCCGGGCAACACTCCTGTTGCTATAGCCAGCGAGTTGATGGGCGCTAATATCTATGTCTACGCTGCGGACGTTTACGTTTCGCTTCAGCTTGGTTAACCTTTATACTACGACCATTAAAAGCCTTACCATTCAAAGCCTTGATCGCCTGGTCAGCCTCCGAGTTGCTCGGCATTTCCACAAAACCAAACCCCTTAGATCGCCCTGAGAACTTATCCATGATGATTTTCACACTTGACACTTCGCCGAACTCAGAAAAGGCATTTCTCAGATCATCCTCTGTGACGTCATGGGCTAAGTTGCCGATATACATATTCATAGAAGCAATCCTCCATTAACGTGCGTTGATTCAATTTGCGCTATTGAATAATCAACAGCACAAATTAAACAATAGGAATCAGCCGACTCTCCACTAATTCTTAGATACTCAAAACACCTAACCACGCATCATCTGTTTCAGTTGCCCATGCAACAAAAAGAAAGGGCTTCTCGTCTGATATCGGCGAGATGCCCGTGATAAGTGTGTTGCTGCCAATTAGAGCTTCGTGACGTTCTTGGCCGCAGGCCCTTTGGTACCCTCTCCAACCTCGAAGCTCACCTGGTCACCTTCAGCGAGGGTCTTGAATCCGGACATATTAATGTCGGAGTGGTGAACGAATATATCCCCTCCGTCATCCTGCTCAATGAAGCCGTAGCCTTTCTGCTCACTAAACCACTTTACAGTTCCTTCTGCCACAGTGCTGACCTCCTTCAAAAAGTTTCTGTTATGGTCCCAAATCTCAGGTCACCGCTTTGGCAAAGGAAACGATCCTTCAGAGCGAAACCGACCTTTCAATATGACTGGACCCTTAGTACGTGCACATTAATCTCTATAGGTCGCTCAGTCAAGCCTCAAGTTAAAAGAGGTCGGAGAGTTTCTGTTATGATGAGAAACATGCAAGATCCTGATCGGTTAGTTGGATTGCATATTAGTCCATTGGGCCGGCCGTCACTATCAGTAGATCGACCCCCCAAGTAATGGCAATGTAGGTACGACTAGCCCGAATGTTTCATGAATTGCAGTCACGAGACCGTGAAGATGGTCGTGCCT
>CAMYLW010000376.1 GCA_947259475.1 Thermodesulfobacteriota bacterium | reverse complement strand
TCTTCTCCCCTTGGAAACTATGTCACAATTCGCCGAACCCGTCATTCCGGACGAGTCCGCCAAAGGCAGACGAGATCCGGAATCCAGTGAAAGTTCAATATAATCAAACTCTTTCTGGATCCCGGCTCGCGTCCCGCTTTGCTGGACTTGGCCGGGATGACGAACTGCGACACAGTCTCTTGAGGGGAGAGGGGACATGAAGGTATCTTGCGGAGTTGAATGCATAGTCGTAAAAAGAACCAAGTTCTGGAGCCGAAATTCCCGCAAAGGAGGATGATGTGAGCCGATCTAGCGAATTCTATCTTAATATGATTCAAGCCGAACTGGATCAGGCAAAAGATGCCTTAGCGGATGGGTATGTGGGAAGGGCCAGGAATCTCATTGAAGTGGTCATTGCGGATTGCAAAATGTGGATTGTAGAGCTAGAAGGCAAGAAAGGGTCTGAATGACCAACAAAAATTCCGAGGAACATTCTAGGTAAACAGGCAGATATTGCATTCTCTAGCGTATTTTATAAAATCTTCAGCCGACCAGACGGGGACACCATCAAGAAGCTGATCTTCTCTGATTTCCATCATGTCAAGAGTCATCTTGCATCCGATTAACTCAACGCCTTCCAACTGTGCCATCTCCATGAGTTCGGCCAGGCTTGGAATGTTGGCCTTCTCTATCTTGCCTTTCATCATCTTGGTGGCGACAGCTGACATTCCAGGGATTGCTCCCATCACGCCCGGTGGGATGAATTTGGCCTTTTCAACGCCGCCCTTGAGTATTAGATTGAGACCCATAAATGTATAGAAGATCTTGCTCTCCATACCGAGCCGGGCGGCATTGATTCCAAGGACTAGCGATGGATACGCTCCATCAAGAGTGTCCTTCGAACAGATAAAGGCCGCTTTGTCCTTCTTTTCTTCCATTGGTTGTACTCCCCTCCGTCACCATCACGGCACGATCCAGACGGCAAAGCCTTTGGCCCGGCTGAGCACCTTGCTGGTTACGCCGCCCAACAGGAATTCAGGCGCCCCGGATAGTCCCCTGCGGCCAAGGACGATAGTCCCATAACCTCCTCGTTCAGCCTCCCTGAGAATGTCTGCCGCGCGGCTGTAACTTGGAAAGGTGTGCTTGGTGGAAATACTGGTTCTGGCCACACCGGACCTCTTAAGACTTTCTGTGTATCTACTAAACATGCGCGGAACATCATTCCGCACCTCCTCCACAAACCGCTCTTTCATCTCCTCGTCCAGGATAGAGTTCTCATCCACAATTCCGATGCCAAAACTCCGCACCACGTGATAAAGGGTAAGGGCTTCGGTGGAGGCAGAGAAATCAGCAGCATAGGCAACTGCCCTGCGCGAGTTCTCAGAGACATCCACTGCCAGCAAGATCTTTCTTGACTTGATTTCTCCGCCCACCAGGCAAACAGGGATATTTTCAACTCCCTCCACTACCTTACGGGATACGCTGCCAAGAAAGAATCCTTGCGGTTTGCTAAAACCACTCCGCCCCAAGACGATGGCGTCATAACCTCGTTCGCTTTCTGCAATAATGTCGCGGGCAATGCCCATTTTTTCTTCTTGGAGGATCACCCGCATCCGATCTTCGTCAACCTTGGCTTTCACGAGTATATCGCTGGCACCGACCATGAAAGCCTCAGCAGCTTTCTCCCTCTTCCTTTTCCACTGAGCATATTTGTGTTTCATTTGCTCCCTGAAAAAGGCTTCTTTGTCCAGATCTCGCAGTGTTTTAGGCACAGTGGCCATAACATGCATGAGGCTCACTTCTAAGTCTTCAGGAATACAGACTTGGCCAACATAACTCACCGCATTAAACGAGTCCGGCGAACCATCCACGGCAATCAAAATTCTTTTTGTTTTGTTCATAATCACACCCTATCGGAAACTCTGGTTTTCCGAGTACTCTTAGCGAAAACTCAAAATATAGCTTGCCAGGTCCTTACGCTCTTCATCGGATAGCTCACGGGTCTTGCTGAGTTGTCGTTCCATGGTTTTCCGTTTGCCGGTATCTATGAGAGGGATGCTCTCTCCCATGAAATATCGAACCAGCTGTTCTTGCTTTCCGACATAAGCCCGAGCGATTTCTTGAAGAGTTGGCCCTGAACCCTTCTTGTCAGGCTTGTGGCAGGTACCGCAACTCAAAGCTTGGAAAGTCGCATCGCTCACGGCACTCCCGGCCCAGAGATGGGGTCCCAAACTGAGAAGATAAACAGTAGCCGAAATAACCGCAATCGCCAGGACGGAACGTTGCATCTCTCTCCCTCACAAAACCAGTGTTTTGCGCTGGTTTGAAGACCGTTAAAGCTTGATGACCATCTCTGTCAGTGAACGTATCGGTCAAACCAGGCCCACCTAAACAAAGGTGAAATAAATCCTCCGTACAGATGAAAATATAGTCACCGTCATTAAGGCTGTTTTTTTACTTTCCCCGCACAGATCGAGAAGGATTCTGCCTGCACATTGCTATATCCGGCCCCAGTATCACTTACGATTGTTAGGTTAACTAACCTAAGCGTGAGCTTTGTGCAGGAGCTACAACTTCTTACCCCAACAACTTCCTTAGTTCATCGCCCATGACCGTCTCCTTTTCCAAGAGCGTTTGGGCCAGTAGTTCCAGCTGTTCTCTCTGCTCGCTTAGGATTTGCTTGACCCGGTCATGAGCCTCTGACATCAATCGTTCCACTTCGTCGTCGATCTCTTTAGCGGTTTCGTCACTATACTCTTTGGCAGGCGAGAAACCTGGGTCCAGAAAGAGAGGCCGTCTCTCCTTGGCGTAGGTGACCAGTCCGAGCTTTTCGCTCATACCGTATTCGGTCACCATGCTACGGGCGATATCGGT
>CAMYLW010000375.1 GCA_947259475.1 Thermodesulfobacteriota bacterium | reverse complement strand
CTCGTCTCCCTGGCCGCCGCCATTCTGCCCAGCCTCAGTCGGCTGTTGCGACTCCCGGCGCCGGTAATGGAGATTCTTTTCGGCGTAATTCTGGGGAAAAGTTTCCTCCACGTGCAGTTCAGCGGCGCGTGGATCCAGTTTCTTGCCCACCTTGGTTTTCTTCTTCTCCTGTTTCATGCGGGCATGGAGATTGTCTTCGGCATGTTGCTGAAACAAAGCCGGAGCCAACTCTCTGTCCAATTGCTTCTCTTCGGAGCCACCCTGGGCCTGTCATTCCTCTTCACCCTTTACCTCAAGAGCGGAGTGTTCATGGCCCTGGTGCTGACCACCACTTCATTGGGACTGGTAATGCCTGCCATAAAAGAGGCGGGCATACAGAAATCCCCTTTCGGGCAAAGCATCCTCATAGCAGCCTCGCTGGCTGATTTTCTAACCCTCTTCGGCATCACCTTTTTTATCCTCTGGCGTGACTACGGGCTAGGCTGGCATTTCATCTCACCCCTCCCTCTCATCATCGGCTTTGGCATCATACTGTGGGCAGGGCGGCTTTGGGCATGGTGGAACCCTGAGAGAGCAGAGCGTTTTCTCGGTTCACAGGACGTCCAAGAACTTGGTGTCAGGCTCTCCCTGGCCCTTCTCTTTCTCTTTGTGGCCGTATCCGAGCTCGTCCACCTCGAGCCTGTTTTGGGTGCCTTTCTGGGCGGTTGCGTTCTCTCCTTCGTATTCCGCGAGAAGGGGCAGTTGGAGAGTAAACTTTCGGCCCTGGGCTTCGGCTTTCTCATCCCAATCTTTTTTATCAACGTCGGGGTGGAGTTCGACCTGACCAACGTGCTGCGCCCGGGACAGCTTCATTTCACCCTCAAGCTTCTGGTTCTGGCCCTACTGGTCAAACTGGTCCCCAGCCTGATATTTACCCTGCAGCGCGTCTCTTTGAAGGCAGCTATGAAGGCGGGGATTCTGCTCTCTGCTCGTCTGAGTCTCATCATGGCCGCTGCGGAAATCGGTTTGCGGGAAGGGTTGATTTCGCAAGCAATGAAGGATTCAATCGTTTTTCTTGCTCTTCTCACCTGCCTTATCGGCCCGACGGTCTTCAAGCTGACTGAAAGGAAAAAAGAGGTTCGCCAACCCAGCGACAAGGCCTGATTCAGAAAAAACGTTGGGTCTCCATGGAACGTCCCGAGCTGCTCCTGCTGGGTCGGTGCAGTGACGGTCCGCAGTAATCTGAAAACCTCTCAGCCGGCCGCGTCAAGTGCTGCCGCAGATGCCTGTCTGAGGCCGTAGAAAATGGACTTTGCCGCCATTAATTGGTCGTATTGCCCCATCTCCACAATCCTCCCGGCTTTCAGCACAGCAATTCGGTCGTAAGCAGCCACCGTATCCAACCGGTGCACCACCGCCACCACCGTGCATTTTCCTTTGAGATCGGTCTCGAGCATATGCTGGATGCGTGCCTGCGAGGTATTGTCGAGACTGGCGGTGGCTTCGTCCAAAATGAGAATTGGTGCTTCTTTAAGGAGAGCTCGCACTATGGCTACCTTCTGTTTCTGCCCGCCTGATAGTCGATCCCCTTTACTCCCCACCTGGAAGTCTAGGCCGATGTCCAGCACCTCATCGAGGAGTTTTTCCTCTTCCAGGAGCTTCACTACCAGCTGCTGCATCTTCTCCGCTGCCCCGGGCTGATTTCTTTGTACCCGACCGAAGAGGATATTGTCGAGCACGCTCTTCGTGTAGAGGTATTGGGACGGGCAGTAAGTGGAAAAGTCGACGGTTTCTCCTTTGTCAGTTTTCGCTTTGATCTCAGCTGGGATATCTCCCTCTTCACCGAATTGGCACTGAAGCAAGTCTTTGCCTCCAATCTCCTCAATGAACTTGTGCCGAACCTCCAGGATCTTTTCTTCAAGGGGAACGGGCAGAGCCACGATATCATGTTCTGCGGGTATGAACTGTAACGCCAAGCGGAGCACCAGTTCATTGTCTCGCCCTGTCAACTGATTCAGCTGTTCACCGTACATTCGACGCACCAGCTCCCGGTAATGTTCGAACTGATCCGGGGCTATGGGAATATCCTCCATGAGGACAAGATCCTGTCCCAGATCCTTCGACAACATCACGCTCTGCTCCAGGAGTTTTCTCCCAAGATCGAGAAGCGGTTCATACAGACCGGTATCCGTGAGAAGCTTGAGAAAGGCAGGATTTTTCGGCAAATTGTCCAGTTCGTACTCCTCGCGCTCGGGATCGCCAAATATTATGTTCCCGTAAATGGTACGATGATGGAGAAAGCGCGTTACGTCGAAAAACTCAACCATGTCGGCAGCATCGCTTCCCCACTGGCGTTGGAAGCGTTCTCTGAGCTTGATCAAGAGTGGAGCCAGAGATTCTTGCCGGTCCTCTGCCACCACTGCATTGAGACCGAAACGAAGGATGTCCTCTTCCAGCCCCACTTGCCGAACTACGTGGAGAATCTGCTCGCGGTCTGGCAAGGATTCTTTCTCACCAGGACCACCTGCCGCAAGCAGGGCGGTGCAGGCATAGAGGAGGTTTTCACGAATGGTGCCATCGAAGATGAAAGGCTGCTGGGTCACAAAGCCAATATTTCGACTGGTATCCATTTTCGTCAGGGTTTTCAACTCCTTATCATCGAGCAGAACATGACCCTTGTCGTAGGAATACAGTTGGCCCAGAACCAGCGCCAGTGTGCTTTTTCCACTACCAGAGAAGCCGACCAGCGCCAGCTGCTCGCCCGGTTCAAGGTGAAGTGAAATTCCATCCAGCAACTGTACCTGCCCTTGCCCGGTTCAAGATGAAGTGAAATTCCATCCAGCAACTGTACCTGCCCTTCAGCCACGTAGTCGAGGTCTTTTACCTCAATTCTACCTCTAAGTTCATAAGGCTTGCGATCTGTTGGGGCCAGAGGGAATTCTGGTTCAGCATCAAAGTAGTCCATTACCCTTTTATATCTGATCCGGCTGTCCTGAAAATCCTGATAATAGTTGATCAGTTCTTTCCAGGGATCGTACAGCTTTTCATAGGCGGAGAGAAAGGCCACGAGGGCGCCTAAATCAAAGCGCCCGGCCATGGTCAGATATCCCCCCAGGAGAAAGAGTATGAATGGCCCCAAGTTCTGAAAGAAGTTATTGCTGAACTTGATGCCGTAGTTGATAATGTTCATTCGCTGACGCAGAGAGAACACCCTGGCGGTGAAGCCTTCGAACTTTTTTTTCTCGATGGGATATCCCCCGTGTGCCTGAATTTCCCGGACTCCTGCTACTGCCTCCCCTATGGTATTGCTCAGGGAGCGGGCTACGTCGATGCGCTCCTGATTGAGCCGGTTTAGTCGATTCTGCAGCATGGGTATGATGGCAATTTCAAGGGGGTAGATGGCAAAGCTCAAGAGAGCCAGCAGGGGATTGAGATACATCAAGTAACCGGCAAAGGTGAGGAGCGTCAGTACATTGATTACCGGTACTGCAATGGCGCTGCCCAGGAAGTCACCGACTCCGTTCAGTTCCGAGGTGAGGGAACTGATTACCATTCCCGGGGAAGTGCGGCGAAAGAAAGGAAGGGACAAGCGGAGAACGTGCTGGTAGAGTTCAGTGCGGATCTCATAGAGAAGCTTCTCGCCAAGGTACCCCTGGAGAACATTGATAAGGTATTTCAACCCTCCGGCCAGCACCACAGCCCCCAGATAGAAACCACAGTAGATGAAAAGCAAATCCATCTTCTTCAGACTGATGGCTCTGTTGATTATCCGCTTCTGCAGCTCGAGGGGAACAACGCGGAAAAAAACAGTTACGCCAATAACAACGAGTAAGAGAAGCTGTAGTCCTCGGTAACGGTGGAAAACCCAGAAAAAAAGTGGCTTTTTTGTAACCATTGTCCTTGACTCCTGTAAATATAGTAAACCGAACTAATCATCAATTCCCTACAACGGAATATTGCAGAAATGTGAGAACGCAGCAGGATCATGGCCGGCAGCCATGATCCTGGTCAACGAGTAAGGAAGGGAACTATGTGAATGGCGAGAACAGGTAGACACCCATCTTCATTCAATTTGTATTCAATAAGGTAATGAGGAATGGGATTGTTGTGGTGGAGTCAAAGGCCTTTCCGCTCGAACCATCTGAATAGGGCCAGGCCAGCAAAGACGAAAACCGCGATGATAATCCACTGGTTGATACCCATCACCTCAGGCACGGTTATCTTGCCAAAGTCCCCCCAAGTCAAAACTGACTTTTTCAAGACAGGGTATGCTTCCGCAAAAAGAGCAGCTCCAGTGAGCATTCCCAAAATGCCCCACAAAGCATCCCATCTCCCCTCACCCAAAGCTCCTGCCGAGGTTCCTGGGCAATAGCCCAAGAGTCCCCAACCTACACCGAAAAGGAGTCCTCCAAGTATGTTGCCCCCAAGAACGGTCGACTTTATCGATAGTTTAGCCAGACCAAAATCCTTAAGCAAGTATACTCCAACCATTCCTACCAATATAGTGGATACCATGAATTTGACGATGGTCATGTCCAGAAAGCGCAGGGCTCCAAGCTGCTTGTCGTAGCGCAATACTCTGGCTTTTTGGAGAAAAAACCCCAAAAGAATTCCAGTGATCAAGCCGTAGATGAGCATCTTCATGGTTAAGTTCTCCTTCCGTAGAGTATACGAGCAACTACAACTCCTCCTACGAAAAAGCAAATGAGAGCAATATAGCCGCTTACAGCCAGCTGCAGCGAACCGCTGAGACCGTGGCCACTTGGTCAGCCGTCGGCCAACCGAGCACCAAACATGGCGATCGTTCCGCCTAGAAATGCAAACAGCCACCGTTTACTGAGACTAGGACCAAAGCGACTCTGCCACATGGGTGGGAGGGCTTGCCAATTGAAACTGCGCGAAGTCGCAGAAGAAACCAGGGAGCCCAGAAAAATGCCAACCACAAACATCCATTGCCAGTCAATCTTAGGCGTCTCTCTTACGAAGTA
>CAMYLW010000374.1:1885-6926 GCA_947259475.1 Thermodesulfobacteriota bacterium | reverse complement strand
GGTAATTTGTTTCACCGTATCTCCGTATCACCGAGTTTTTACTGACCTCTGATCTCTGACCTCTGACTTCTGTCTTCTGACTATTGAATAAGACTCTCCCACTCTCTGGTGTTAAACCAGTAATTGTGCCGCTCTTGTAGCCAGCCTTCCGCCTCAACAGTCCGAATCCAGCTGTTAAAGTAATTGAGGGTGTCAATGTCACCTTTGCGGACAGCAAAGCCAATGAGCTCACGCGAGAACGGTTCCGTGATTGCAAACAGCGTGTCCGGATATCTGAGGGCTTGGTAGGCGGGCGTTGGCAGGGAAGCGATAACAGCGTGTAGATTGCCATTGAGCAGTTCCTGATAAAGCTGGGGTTCCTCAGAAAAAAGACGAAGCTTTGCCTTGGGCATCATTTTTTTAATTGCAGGAACGGATGTGGAACCGAGCCTGGCACCGACAGTGACGTCAGGTCGATTGAAATCTTCTGGCCCCTTGAAGCCGGCAGCCAATTTCTTGTGGGCGCAAATAGTCTGGCCACTGTAGTCGTAGGGTATGGAGAAGTTGACCTTGAGGTTGCGATCAGAACGTATAGTAATGCCACCTATGATGACATCGAACTTCCCGGTAAGAAGTGCCGGGATGATACCATCCCATTTGGTTGGGACAAACTGAACTTTGACCCCGGTATCTTCTGCCAGTCTGGTGGCAACGTCGATTTCAAAGCCAATAAAACTACCTGTCTTGTCCTTCATGGCCCATGGAAGGAAGGTGGACATACCGACACGAAGTACGCCACGCTTGACTATCTTCTCGATCGTGCTTTCGGCTGCCAATTGTTTCTGGAGTTTGCCTGCTAAACCTGATGTTACCATGAAACACATCAGAGAGATTATGATTGAAATTTGAAAGAGTGCCCGTCGAGTCTTCATTTTTTCCTCCCTTTTTTGTTCTCATAGAGCATGGAGAAGACGAAAACAATCTCTGTTACCCCATGCCCTCAAAGGATTTGACTAATAAACTGCTTCGTTCTTTCCTTCTGTGGATTGGAAAAGATTTGTTCTACTGATCCTTCTTCCACAGTCCGCCCTTCATCCATAAATATTACCCGATCGCCGACTTCGCGGGCGAATCCCATCTCATGCGTCACCACAACCATGGTCATTCCTTCCCGGGCTAAGGTTTTCATGACATCAAGGACCTCGCCAATCATTTCCGGATCGAGAGCACTTGTTGCCTCGTCGAAGAGCATCACCTTCGGCACCATGGCCAAGGCTCTGGCAATGGCAACGCGCTGTTGCTGACCGCCACTGAGCTGGCTAGGATAGCTCTGGGCTTTCTCAGGAATGCCGACCTTATCCAGAAGTGACATGGTCACTTTGGTAGCCTCGTTATTGTTCTTTTTCCTGACAAGCATTTGTGCCAGATTAACGTTTTCCAGTACAGTCATATGTGGGAAGAGGTTGAATAACTGAAACACCATACCTACTTCTTTACGGATCTCGAGCCGATTCTCCTTATTATCGTCAAGAGGTATACCGTCGATGGTAATGGTGCCTTTGTCAAAGTCTTCAAGGCCGTTTAGACACCTGAGAAATGTAGATTTACCAGCACCGGAGGGGCCGATAACTACAACAACCTCGCTGCGCTTGATCCTGGTGGAGAAGTCATATAGAGCTTGAATCCCGTCGGGGAATGTCTTGTGAATGCGGTCCACTTCAATGATGTAATCGCTTAATTTCTTCCCCTGCATGCAATTCTCCGGCACAATGTTAGCTGGCAGTTTTCAAGCGGTATGCCATGATGTCAGCCATGGTTGACAACACAACAGTAAGAACAAGGTAGATGGCCGCCACAGTGAACCAAATCTCAAAGGTCAGAAAGGTCTCACTAATTATTATCTGCCCCTGCATGGTTAGATCGTAAATGGCAATAGTGCTGACCAGGGCTGAGTCTTTGATGAGCGCGACCGCCTGACTGGTTAGTGGAGGGAGAATGTATCGAATCGCTTGCGGTAGAACAATATGCCGGTAGGTGTGAAATGTGCTCAGCCCGAGACTATGAGCCGCCTCCCACTGTCCTCTGGCGATAGAAACTATTCCAGCCCTAAAGATTTCTGACGCATACGCTCCCTCGAAAAGACTTAGTGTCAGGACGCCAGCAGTAAAACGGTCGATGTCCAGTACCGGTGCCACGACAAAATAGAGGAAAAACAATTGGACCAAGAGCGGTGTATTTCGGATCAACTCCAAGTAACAGCGAGCCACTGACCTACCTACCAAGGAGTCTGACATTCGTAGGAGTGCCGTCAACAATCCAAAAAGGAAAGAAAACACCAGGCTCCAGCCACAGATGCGCAAGGTGACTAGCAATCCTTGAATGAGAGGACCGAAAATAAGCTTACCGTCTTCGACGCTCAATATGTATTTGGATACCCGGTGCCACTGCCAGTTGTAGCCCAAACTCTCAGTGCCCCGATAGATCAACCAGGCGAGGGCCGCAATAACCAATAAAAACTTGATGATGTCACTCCAGGGGGAATGAATCACAGGAAACCAGATGTGACGAGAGCTTTTATTGTTTACTGGGGCCATAGTAGTAGTAAATCTAAAGTTATAGATATTCGCAGACCGTGCTCTCTATTTTAAGCATAATTCCTACTAATTCAACTTATTCTGTAAAACAGGGTGTCCGTGGTGTGTTGTCCGTGGTCCGTAGTCCGTTGTCAGTTGTGCCGAAAGCATGGAGCATGGAGTAGGACATTAGTCACATGCCTGCGGCGTCATTAGGTCACTACGCTTCGCTGTCAGAAACTAGGCACTAAGAACTAGGCATCAGGCACTTAGGAAATTTCGGATTGTGGAGTGCGGATTGCGGAATTTCAGATGTGGGATGTGAGATGTAAAATTGTGGATTTTGCCTTGTGCCCTGAGCCTTGCGCCTTACGCCTTACGCCTCCTGACACCTGGTTACTGTTTTTTACCACAGTGACTCAATCAGTCCCGAGAACCACTGTGCCGCGCTGAATTGGGTGATTGGAGTTGGCTTCCCTGAGGTAGAGACCTTTACGGTAAAATGGGTAGTAGATTAACCTGGATGTCTCGACTGTAATTTTCGATTCCTTTACTACGTTGCGAGCCCGGCGGTTATACCTGGGCACCATTGAGATGAGAACCACCCAGGCCAATTGTTCCGCTTCTTCGCCACCCAGGCACACTCCCTCGAATTTTTCTTTTTCCAGGGCTTCTTTGGCCCGAAGTTGCTGGGAAGGCGGGTTGACGGAGAAAAGGTTGGCCAGTTTGGAGAGGGCTTTGGTGCTTCTGATCTTGAAAGCCGGAATCAGAAATCGAATTGACTGAGCACCGTTTCCGCCTTCTCTTACTACCGGAAGGTTTGGTAACAAGGTGCGGAGATCGGACCTGTTCTTAAAGACCCCATCAGGGGTATGAATTTGAATTCTGAGGTCCCAGAAAGGCATGTAACGAGTAGCATGCTCGAACTTTTTCGGCACAGCCACAAGTTGATATTCCACTTCCTGGTATCGACCAGCGTTTTCGACCCAGGCCCGGGTACAGGTAGCACAAACGTGGGTCTTGCTCGTGGGTGAGAAAGGAAGGTCCCAGCCGCATACTGGACAAACAAATGGAATCAGACGGAGATCACTAAAGTGAGCTGCTACTTCACTGAGTTTGTGTTCCTGGAAAAAAGAAGCTACATCCTGATCCCATACAGTTTTCCTGATGCGATTGGCCACTCCGTCGATGATGAGCAAACCTCTCCTGTCGTTCCCTATTACCTCTAGGACCCAGAATGGAAAATAAACTAAAGAGTAAATCTCTCCCACCAGTTGAGTATCCTTGAACTCCACCCGAAAACTTCGATCAGAGAAGCCATAGGTTAGGATGCTGCTACTGTACTTCGTTGCCTCCGGCAGGCTGACCTCAACAGGAAGAACAATCTCAGGACCGGAAAGCCTGGTGTGGTGAAAAAGCTGCAGAGGGATTACGGCGGTGCGTACTCCCAGGGACGCTAAGTCAAGATCTGGTTCTTTGTAGGCTGGAAAAGAGAAGTCGAAGAGCTTGGTTTTGAGTTCCTTGGCATCATCCCACGAGCGCCCACTCGTTGGTGAAATAACCTCCTTCTTGCCCAGGAGCCAATGAAAGACCATTCCTATAGTACGCCAGTATGGAGCATAGACTAAATGTAATCCTTTTTTCTTTAGGCGCCATGACACTTTGCCGCTAAGCAGCGACGCAATCCGATGTCGACACTTTTCTTCAGTCCAGCGCGGTGGAAACATAAAACGTGGATGGCCCGACTTCCCAGAAATCTGATTGGTGGAATCGCAATAATGACAGCGAACCACCTCGATTTCTTCCTCAAAAACAATATCTCCGCCGCACTGCGGACAATCAACCTTGATTTGCATAATGGCATTTAGGGTTGCGGTTCAAGCAATATCAAGGAAGCTCTTCACCACACTCGTTACAAAATTTGGCCTCCGGTAGGGCCTGATACCCGCATTTAGTACATTTCTTGGATTTTTTCTCAACCTTGGTACCACAACTCATGCAAAAGTTGGCGCCGGCGGGAAGATCGTTATCACACTGAAGGCACTTATTGATGGTAACGATCTGGTGGCCACAGTTTGAACAGAAACGAGCATCCATGGGGATCTGCGCCTGGCATGCTGGACAATCCATCTTTTTGGTGGCGGGCAGGTGGCCCTCCTGCATGGTCTTTTGAAGCATGCCGGGAATGAGCATGCCAAGACCAGCGCCCAGGCCCAAACCCATGCCACTTCCTGCATCTCCTCCGGCACCTTCGGCCGTGGCGGCATCACCCATTGCCTTGGCTGCTTTAAATTTCATAAAATTATCCAGATCGCCCACTGCCTGCATGCCTGCCTTGGCATCGATCATTTTCTGCACCTCAGCCGGGGGCGTAATGTTATTGATGTAAAAGTCAAGGAGGGTAATGCCATAGCGGGCGAAGTCTTCATGGACCCTGCTCTTGATGGCAGCGCCCAACTCATCGTAGTAGGCCGGTAAGTTGAAAACAG
>CAMYLW010000374.1:0-1825 GCA_947259475.1 Thermodesulfobacteriota bacterium | reverse complement strand
ATCACGTCGCGGAGGAAATCTTCTATTTCCTCGGTACCATAGATTCCCTGTGTTCCAACAAGTGTATTGATGAGCAGCAAAGGCTGGGTGATACGCATGGTGTAGGTGCCGAAGCCGCGAAGACGGACAAGGCCAAGCTCGGCGTCTTTGAAAGCAACCGGCTCTTTGGTTCCCCATTTAAGGTGGGTGAAAATCTTGATATTGGCGAAATAGATTTCAACCCGAAACGGGCTCTTAAAGCCAAAAGGTAGGCTCAGGACCTTGGTTATCAAGGGCAGATTCAGAGTCGACAGGGTATGCCGGCCGGGTCCAAGGATGTCGTAGGCTTTGCCGTCCCGAAAAAAAATAGCAGCCTGACTTTCGCGAACAATCAGCTGGGCACCAAATTTGATCTCTGCCGATCCTTGCTCAGGAATACGATGCATCATGGTGCGACCGGTTTCGTCAAACCATTCTATGACTTCTAAGAAAACGGCCATGGGGGAGCTCCTTTCAAAGTAGAGTTAATTATGTTTTTTGTGCAACGGACCAAGGACCACGGACTACGGACCACCGACTAATTTTGAGTGAATATGGATTGCCGGTTGGTGATCCTTTCTTCCAAGCGATTTACTAGTTGTTCGATGTCATTAAGAGAAGTTTTTTCCCACTCATCATCCTGGCGTTGCCGTAGGGTGCTGACGGCTACCGCGAGCTCTTCGACCTCTTGGTGTAGTGAAAGATCATAGTCATAGAGCTCTGCCAGCTTTTGCTCATCCACGGGTGTCGCTGCGAAAAGGCCTCCATAGCCGTAACTGGCAAAGCGAATGGTATCCGCTAATCGCATCAACTTTCGAGCAAGCTTTTCCAGGTTCGCTAACGGCTTCAGTATAGCTCTATTGGTAAGCTCAGCCGTTATTTCTCCAACCCGTTCTACCTGCTCTGTGAGGCGCGATGCCAATTGAGTGCGGATGACCTTATCCTGGGCCCGCAGTCCCTCACGTTTTTGGTAGGAGGGCATACCGGGA
This sequence comes from Thermodesulfobacteriota bacterium, assembly GCA_947259475.1. Lineage (GTDB taxonomy): Bacteria > Desulfobacterota > Syntrophobacteria > BM002 > BM002 > BM002. Next base: position 818 of record CAMYLW010000374.1, on the reverse strand, counting down.
AATATCCGCACTATACTTTTGAAAATATCCGCGACCTTTTCCTTGGTGAGCATAACTTTTCTCCTTCTGCGTCAGCCGATCTTAGGTGCAAGCAAACCTTGCCGTTGCCAGACCTAAGGTTGTTGCCATAGGTTTGCAATAATTAAGCCAGAGGGTTTGCGCCCACCACAGCATTCAGAGCGCCTATCACAATATTAAAATGAGGGATAGCAGATTACCTAGGCCTACTAGGCACTAGACAATAAGCACCAGGAACGAATGATATCTGAATACAGGAATGACAAACGAATGTCATACCGGACGAGGCGAAGCCGAGATCCGGTATCCAATATGTTGATACTTATTCTGGATTCCGGATAGCCGCTTCGCGTCTTCCGGAATGACGTAATCTATGTCTCACTAGCCCGTTCGTAGTCCGCATCGCGCCATGCGGCATGCTTTATGCGCTTGGCGCGAAAGGCTTGACATTTATGCTTTCGTACTTAATGAATAGAAAAGATTGTTGCGCTGGAATGATTTTGTAAGAATTGGTTTGTAACCTGCGAAAGGAGATCAGATATGGCTTATTCGTGTAAGAACTGCGGGGCGGTTGCCGACGCACCTGGACATCTGTGTAACCCCTGTGGAGATGCGGCCAAGTGCAACTTTTGCGGCACTCCTGAGACGGATCCGAAGCACATGTGCAAAGATAAGCTGGCAGAGATGAAGTATTCCTGCTCCGGCTGTGGCAGGGTGGCTATGGAGGAAGGCCACCTTTGTGCACCTACTCCCATCGGATAATAATTTCTCAATTCAGCGGCAGGGAAGGGGGTTCTTTT
>CAMYLW010000373.1 GCA_947259475.1 Thermodesulfobacteriota bacterium | reverse complement strand
ATAGTATCATCAGGAGCGGTGATCACGATCGTGGGCTCTACTATTATCCTTGAATATAAAGTATCCAATTCACACAATCCATAAACTTTCGGAACAAATCTATAGAGGATACTTGCACTGTCAGATCCTGAATTTGTATGCTCTGCCTGCGATACAGGCCATGAATCCCATGCAGGTGATGTTATGACTGAATGCCGAGTATGTAATAGAATCCACTGTACTGAATGTGTTGACGAATTCGGCCAATGTATCGAATGTTCTAAAGATTAGTAAATGTCACAGATCACAGAAGCACGGCTGGGCGTGATTTTCGATGTTGACGGGGTACTGTTGGATTCCTATCAGATGCACTTTGAGTGCTGGATGTCCCTGGCGGAAGAGGATGACATCGTAATTACTGAGTCCGAATTCCGTTCACTGTTCGGACGCAGAGGCCGGGAGATTGCTCGCCAGGTTTGGGGCCCAGAATTTCCTGAGCAGCAGATCGTCTCGATTCACCGCCGAAAACAAGCTCTGTACCGCGAATCTTTGCAACGGAACTTACCTGCCATGGACGGCGCAGTCCAACTCATAGACGGTTTGGTGGAGGCGGGATTGGTGCTCGCCGTGGGCTCCTCTGCTCCGCCCGCAAACGTAGAGATGACTTTGGAGAGACTGGACCGGAGGCAGGCCTTCAGCGCCATTGTCACGGGAAGTGACGTGACACGTGGCAAACCAGATCCTCGGGTTTTTCTCCTTGCAGCCCAGCGAATGGGACTAGAGCCATCTCATTGTGCTGTAATCGAAGATGCGCCGGTTGGAATAGCAGCGGCCGTTACAGGTGGTATGACTGCCATCGCTTTGTTGGGTACCGCCCCAGCTGACAGGTTTACTCAGGCGCACCTGGTGGTCAATTCACTCCAGCAGTTGAGCTCGAAGCGGATCGCCGACCTTATTCAAGCACAGCACTAGCGGTGGCTTTCTTGACAGCTGTCCTCACCTCCTGATAGCTTATCCCAATATCAACAACGTCTATTCCTTAGCCACTTTGTTACCAGGTTGAAAGAAAAGCTCAGTGAGGTGGAGTCATGAATGAGGCAATCACGTATGATGATGTTCTGTTAGTTCCTTCTTACAATCATTGGGAGTCCAGAAAAGTCGTTGATATTTCGGTGCAAGACAGAACAGGAAAGCTGTCTTTAGACCTCCCCCTTATGACCGCCAACATGGATACGATCACTGAAGCAGAAATGGTCAATTTCATAGGGGCAAAGGGAGGAATCGGTGTATTGCATCGTTTCATGTCAATAGACAAGAACGTGGAGATCTATAAGAAGTGTGAATCTGGTGCATTTGTGTCTCTTGGTTGTGCCGCTGAGGACCTGGAAAGGGCAGAGGCCTTGAAAGGTGCTGGTGCCAATATGTTCTGTGTCGATGTGGCACATGCGCATGCAAAATATGTCGGTAAGACTCTCAAGAACATCAGGGATATGTTAGGCAAAGAAGCATGCCTTATGGCCGGCAATGTGGCAACGTATGCTGGCGCTGACTACCTGGCTTCATGTGGAGCAGACATAATTAAGGTGGGAATCGGCGGTGGTGCGGTTTGCACAACGTGTATTAAGACTGGTTTCGGGGTGCCTAATCTTACCGCAATACAAGAGTGTTCAAGAGTGAGCCGATCCATTGTCGCCGACGGAGGCATTCGGACACCTGGTGATATTGTAAAAGCGCTGGCATTCGGGGCGGATTTCGTTATGGTGGGGAGCATGCTCGCCGGCACCACCCCTACTCCAGGGGAAGTTTTGACAAGAGTGGGAAAAGGCGGAGAAGAAACCAAGGTGAAAATATTTCGCGGCATGGCCAGCAGTGAAGTACAGGACGATTACCATGGTGGCATGGCTGAATGGAGGACAGCCGAAGGCGTCTCAACCGAAATTCCTTTCAGCAATAACGAAGATACCATCATCGCAGATATCGTCGGAGGTTTGAGATCCGGAATGACGTATGCCGGGGCATCTACCATCAGGGAATTGCAGCGAAAACTGGTTTATGTCAAAATTACACCAGCAGGAAAAATTGAGAGCTTGCCGCACCGGACCCTCTAGCCCGCATTGCAGGTTGAGAGCTTGCCGCACCGGACCCTCTAGCTCGCATTGCGAGCCGTTTTGGAGTACTGGAAAATTAGAGTCTATGAAATCCCAAACTCCAAGCACCAAATTACAAACAAATCTCAAATTCCAATACTAAATGACCAAAACAGGTTTAGAATTTGGAATTTTGGTCATTGTTATTTGTTTGATATTTGATATTTGTGATTTGGAATTTTTTAGTCACTTCAGCAGACTGCTGCAAGGGGGAAAGAGCATTGAAGCCCCCTTTGTGGCAATCCGAAGTCGGGTCCTTTGTGCTTCCTTCACAAACCTCCCTCCACTGTACAAACAACTCGAGCAACGTCAGAGTGAGTTCCTCTTTTGGATTGTGGTATAACGAATCGCAATCAGTGGGAAAGGGCTTCTAAGAAATGTTCGCCGAACTCGAAGGCCAGATAGAGAAAATCACTTACACCAGCGTGGAGACCGGCTTCACCATCGCCAAGGTAACGGTGGATGGCCATAGAGGGCTGGTGACCGTGGTGGGAAATATAGCGGCCCCTACGGTGGGGGAGATCATTAAAATGAAGGGCGAGTGGGTGAATCACCCCAGATACGGCGAGCAGTTCAAAATAGCCCACTACGATACTAAAATCCCCGCTTCCGTCTATGGCATTGGAAAATACCTGGGTTCCGGGCTTATTAAAGGCATCGGCCCGGTGATGGCCGAGAGGATTGTGGAAAAATTCGGCAAAGAGACTCTTGAGGTAATTGAGCAGCAGGTGGATAGACTTGCCGAGGTTGAGGGCATCGGCAGAAAACGAATCAAGATGATTAGAAGGGCCTGGGCCGAGCAAAAGGAAATCCGGGAGGTAATGATCTTTCTGCAAGCTCATGGCGTGAGCTCAGGTTATGCCACCAAGATCTTCAAGCGCTACGGCAGGAAGTCCATTGAGGTGGTCAAGCAGAACCCTTACACTCTGGCCACAGACGTATTCGGCATTGGTTTTGTCACGGCAGATGGCATCGCCGAAAAACTAGGATTCGCCAAAGACTCTGAATTGCGAGCTGAAGCAGGAATCCTCTACGTCCTCAATCAACTGGCCGAGGAAGGCCATGTCTACTACCCCTATGAACCACTGGTGGAAAAGTGCCAGGGAATCCTCCAGGTGGAGCGGGAAGTGGTGGTCAAGTCGTTCGCCAAAATTGCCCTGGACAAAAAGGTTGTCATCGAGGATTTGAACCAGGACATTGAGGAGTTTCGCGAAAACTACAAAGCTGTCTACCTGGCGAAGTTTCACTTCTCCGAAGCCAGCATTGCCTCCCGGCTAAAAGGTTTGATCAGCGCTGCCAAATCGATCAGAAAGATCGGTACCGCTAAAGCCATCGACTGGGTCCAGGAGCAACTTGATATCACCCTGGCAGAGAGACAGGTGGAGGCGATAAAGGCAGCAGTTGAGGACAAGGTACTGGTAATCACCGGTGGACCGGGAACCGGCAAAACCACGATCATCCACGCGGTCTTGAAGATATTTGCCAAACTAGGGGTAAATATAATGCTGGCTGCGCCGACCGGCAGGGCAGCCAAACGGATGAGTGAGGCCACGGGACATGAAGCCAAGACTCTCCATCGGCTGTTGGAGTACAGCATGCAGAGAGGGGGATTTCAGAGGAATCAGGAACGGCCACTGACATGCGATCTCCTTATCGTTGACGAAGCCTCGATGATGGCCACCACACTCATGCACCATTTGTTGAAGGCTGTTCCTTCAGAGGCCACGTTCATTCTGGTGGGCGATGTCAACCAGTTACCATCGGTTGGAGCTGGCAATGTTCTGAAAGATATCATCGACTCGGGTGCAGCCAAAGTGGTGGAGCTGAATGAGATTTTTCGCCAGGCCCAGGAGAGTTCCATCATCGTAAACGCTCACAGAATCAACAGCGGTGAGCTTCCCACAATTGAGACTCCAGACCGGCCTGACCAGGACTTCTACTTCATCGAGCAGGAAGATCCGGATGAGGTTCTGAGGATAATACTGGAGCTCGCCAAAGAGCGCATACCCAGACGTTTTGGGTTTGATCCGCTTGATGACATTCAAGTGCTGACTCCCATGCACAAAGGTGTGGTGGGGGCTGAGAATCTGAACGCGGAGTTGCAAAAGAAGCTCAACCCCGGAGAAGAGGGGATAATCCGGGGTGGCGTGCAGTTCCGGGTCAAAGACAAGGTAATGCAAATCAGAAACAATTATGACAAAGAGATTTTTAATGGTGATATTGGCAGGATTAAGAGCATCGATTCCATAAACCAAGAAGTGATGATCGTCTTTGATACCGGTGAGGTTTCCTACGACTACGCCGAACTGGATGAAGTTGTTTTGGCGTATGCCATATCAGTGCATAAATCGCAGGGGTCAGAATACCCGGCGGTAGTACTTCCCGTCTTGACGCAACACTACATCCTCCTCCAACGCAATCTGATCTACACCGCTGTGACCAGGGGCAGAGAACTGGTTGTGCTGGTTGGTACCAAAAAGGCGCTGTCCATTGCGGTGAACAATGATAAGACCCAGAGACGCTACACCTATCTTCGCTACCGGCTGAGTTTTTAAACGCAAAGCGCAAAGCGCATGGCGCATAGCGTGAAGCGCTAAACGCGGTAGGCGCTAGAAACTGAGCACTGGGCACGAGCAGGCTGCTGAAAAAGTCGGCATTTTGTGTAGCGAGCACCAAGTCCGTCATTCCGGAAGTCGCGGCGCGACTATCCGGAATCCAGAAAAACAATACGTTACTGGATACCGGATCTCGACTTCGTCTCGTCCGGTATGACATCTTGGGACATTTCCAGACCTTTTCAGCAGCCTGCTAGGTACTATACACTAGGCACTGAGCACTAGGATCCTCGGCAGTTACC
>CAMYLW010000372.1 GCA_947259475.1 Thermodesulfobacteriota bacterium | reverse complement strand
TTTCACCAAGGGGCAGATGACCCTCATCGCCATCTTCCTTCTTATTGCCCACAATCTGATTCAGGAAGGGGTCATCCAGGGAAAATCAGGACTCCATCCCTTGAAAGCTACTCTCTTTCGCTTGATAGCCGCTACCTTGACGGTTATGGTTACGGCTCGCTTCCTGGATGTTACCCTAACAGCCGGGCTCGTTGCCAAGACATCTGTTTCTGTGTCGCAGTCTTTTGGTGCAATGATGGGGAAGTGGCTCCTGGCCATGTCCCAGCTTTGCGTGAAGATATTTGTGATTATTATGACCTTGTTGATTCTCTTGGAAGTACTGAAGTGCCTTGGCTGGATAAACCAAATCGTCAAATTGAGCCGGCCCTTACTAAAATGTTTGGGACTGAGTGAAAAAGCAGGGATTCTCTGGATGACCGCGGCCATTTTCGGCTTAGCGTACGGTGCGGCTGTGATCGTTGAGGAGGCCAAAGAGGGGCACTTGGGAAGGGAAGAACTGGAGGGACTCCACCTTTCCATCGGCATAAATCACTCTCTGGTTGAAGATCCTGCTCTGTTCTTGGCCTTGGGACTAAACGCTTTCTGGCTCTGGGTTCCGCGCCTGATCACGGCCATGCTTGCTGTTCGGCTTCTCACCTTATGGCAACACACTTTCAAGAAATTGCAGCCATCGAATATCTCAAATCCGTAAAGTCGTTGATTCGTAGAAATCGTTCAAAGCGCAAGATCGCGGCTGCCCTTCGACGAGCTCAGAACGGGGAAAGCAGCTCCCACAGGAGAATCCCTTTCTTCTGTCCTCTGAATTCTGACCTCTGACCTCCGATCTCTGCCCTCTGACGTCTGATCTCTGACCTCTGATTACTGCCTCGCCTCTTCGGCATGCGGATTGCATCACACCCCACCAGTCCCAGACCTCTATCTTGGCTGTAATGTGAGTTGCGAGAACATGGTTCCATCAGCCACTTCTCTTATGAAAGGAATTTAGTCCGTTGAATTCAGTGGTTATAAGATCGCTGTTCACTCTGGTCGTACCCGGCGGGCTCGTCTTTTTCGCAACAGTGATCCTGTTGCAGTTTAGTTCGTTGAAACAATCTGTGTCATCTCTCGTGCACATTTATCCATATCTGGTGGCGGCTGCCGGGATATTCCTCGGCTGGCGGTTCAATCGCAGCCGTTTGGTGTTCGCTATTCTGATTTTGGCTCTTGCCGAGAGAACGTTGCTGATCTTTTCCAGTGGGAGCTCTGGCTCAGCAGGGATGGGGCTTGCAGTTTACAATGCCATTGCCTTCCTGCTGCCGCTGAATCTTGCGGCCCTATCTTTTGCCCAGGAACGGGGAATCGTTAATTTGCGCGGCCTTGTCCGTTTGGGTATCATTTTTTTTCAAGTAATACTTGTATACGTCATATGCTTCTTCCCGCAGCTCGGTGTAGCCGGGTATCTCGACTACCAACCTGGAAGCAGTAGCGCCCTCTCCCGTTTGCCTCTGGCTCTGCCTGCCATACTGGCCTTCGGCGTAGCTTTCTTTCTCCTGGCTATGCGTTTTATCCAGCGTGAGACCGTTCTCGAGAATGGTTTTTTCTGGGCCCTGCTATCAGTGTTTTTTGCTCTGGCTGTAGGAAAGATTGGGGATGTTTCCACCATATACTTTGCCACCGCAGGTCTGGTACTGGTCATCTCCGTGATTGAGACCTCCCACAGCATGGCATTTCGGGATGAGCTAACCGGGATCCCTGGGAGGCGAGCTTTGGACGAGGCCCTTCTCAAACTAACGGGCAACTATAGCGTGGCAATGCTTGATATCGATTTTTTCAAGAAGTTCAATGACCGGTACGGGCACGACGTTGGTGACCAGGTTCTCCGCTTGGTAGCCTCAAGGTTCGCCCAGGTCTCTGGCGGGGGTAAGCCCTACCGTTACGGTGGTGAAGAGTTCACTGTTGTCTTTCCAGGAAAGACCGTTAGCGAAACTACACCCCATCTTGAGAGATTGAGAAAAGAACTGGCAAAGACCCGCTTTGACGCCGCAAGAAGCCGGAGAATCCGAAAAAAAGGGGGGGGCCTCGAAAAAGAGTCAAGGTCACCATAAGCATCGGGGTAGCTGAACGGAACGAACGATATGGTAGTCCGGCCCAGGTGATCCAGGCGGCGGACAAAGCTCTCTACCGCGCTAAGAAAAAGGGACGCAATCGAGTCTGCACTTAAAGCCGCAATCCCGCAACTCGCATATCCTTTTATCGCAAGCAAAGCTTGCTCCTACAGGAGTTGTTATAAAAAGTGTTGTACTATCTTCCTTGTGCCTTGTGCCTTGCGCCTTTCATCAATCTGCAATCTTAAATCTCAAATCTCAAATCCCTTAATTCCACAATCAAAAATCTACATTCTACAATCTTCAATCGATTCAGCGGTCGTCTTTCCCTTTCCCTCCACCCTTTTGAGCTTCCTCCTCCTGGAGAAGAGCCGATGCCGCAGCGGCAGCTGCCTCCCGCCTTTTCTGGTCGACAGCGGTTGCGGGCTTGTCTTTGCTTTCGCTCTTTTCTTCAGACTCAGCAGAGTCGGTCTCCGGCGGCAGATATACGGTAACGTTTCGATGGGCGAACTCGATGCCTTCCTCACGGAAAGCCTCTTGAACCCGCTGGTAGACTACGCGGCGGACGAGGAACTGCTGGCCGGGAACTGTCTTGAATTTGATCCGCATTATCATGGCGGAATCATCCATTTCTCTCACACCCTGGGACTTTATCTTGCCGAGCAAGCCTGCTGAGAGGTTTTCGTCATTTTGAATCTCCTTATTTATCTTTTTAATGATCTTCCTGACTTTATCGACGTCGGTTTCGTAACGAACCCGAATATTAAGCTTCATGATGTGGTAGTCGCGGCTATAGTTTGTCACTGAGTCCATGCTCCCAAAGGGTATAGTTTGAACCGGGCCGCGGTGGTGGCGAAGCATCATTGAGCGTATAGATATTTGTTCCACCGTACCCCTTAGTCCAGCAGTTTCCACATAGTCGCCGATGCGAAAGGCATCATCAATGAGAAAAAAGACCCCTGAAATGATGTCTTTGACCAGGGTCTGGGCCCCGAAACCGATGGCCAGGCCAACAATTCCTGCGCCGGCTATCATGGGCCCGATGTCAATACCCATCTCCGACAGCACAATCATCGTTACTATTACCACCAGGACAATAAGGACGAATTTTCTCAGGAGCAGGAGCAAGGTTCCCTTACGGGTGCCTCCGGCGCCGCCTTCTTCCATTTCTTCGTCGTCATCGGGAAATTCCTCCCGGAGTTTTCTGTCAATTAAGGTCTTGGAATACTCCCAGACGATCAAGCCGAGCAGAAAAATCACAATCACGCTGAGCACGGTTGATGAGAAGACCCGGGTAACTGAGATGTCAATGCCCCACAACCTGAGAATCAGGAAAAACATGGCCACCACCAGGACGATACGGAATAAGCGTTTGACAAGAGGGACATAGTGGTGCGCAACCGGTTTCTCTTCGGCATCAAGCGTGGATTCGCCAGGTGTGTCCGGCTCATCCTCTCTATCATCTCCGCTCAAATCTATGGTCTCAGGTAATTCACCGGAGGCGACCTTTAGCAATCGCTGCCCCCATTGATCAATTCCAAGGAATAGGGGAATGACAAAAAGGCTGGCAATGAGTTTGAGAATCGTGACGTTCCCCGCAATTAGGGCGCTGATTTGCCAAAAGCATCCTACAAAGACTACGTATAGAATGGCAAAAATATGCCAGCTTTTGGCAAACCCAGTCCGCAGGGGAGAGTGGTCACAGGTTCCGTCAGCAGTATCCTGGCAGATCGCTTGGGCCACTCTCTCTCGGCTCTGCCAGATCATCAGGATGAGTAATAAGAAAACGCTGAGGCCCGCCGCGCTGTATAACAATAGTTGGAGTTCTTCGCTGATCGCCATCCTTTCGATAACCTTGCTTGCCCCTACGATAACCGCTGCCACGGCTATAATACGGACAAACCAGCGGTTGAGGAATTTTGCATCCTCATCTGCCATGGGCACCAACCGGAGTGCGGGTTTTGCCGGGGAAAGGACGAATCTGGCAAGGAAGACAAGAACCCGGATATAGTAGCTAACGACCAAATAGGTGAGAACAATAACGTAGGAGGCAGTTCCCTTATCGTAGAAAATGATAAAAAGGACGAAGGTAATCAATATATAAAACCCAACTCCTAGAGCGTCCAGGAGCAATCGGCAAAAGAGATTGCTTAGTTTTTGCAGTGCTCCCTGGGGCATCGCGGTGAGCAGTTGCTCGTGAATGTCACGGGCCAGCCGTGACAGCAGCCATTCCGCCAAGAGACCGGCTCCAATTACCGCAATCAAGCCGAAAAAGGTCATGAGCAAGGCAGCGGTCCCCTTGCCATCAGACAATAGCCCAATCAGACCGCGGGGTTGGGATAAGACGGAAGTCGACTCACGGAAAATTCCCCTGATTCGCTTGAAAATCACAGCAGCTTCCGCATCGGCTTTGTGGATGAACGATTCTACGGGGCCTGCTGTATCAGTGGGTTCTTCAAACCCTGCGCTTAAGGATTCTTCCTCTGCCCTTTTTTTCAGTTCCTCAATGAGAAGACGCCTGACCTGCTCGTCGCTGAGGGTGGCCATAAAGGCATCGATCTGGTCGCCGGGGAGCTGCTCCGGTGGTTGGACCTCTTCCGTAGCTTCCCCTTTTTTCTGGCCTTGCATCATCTTGAGCTGCTGTGGAGTCACCGCCCAGGCGGGCTGTCCCCAGAAGAATAGAAGGGTGAGCAGAATGACAATCGAAAATACAGTTGATTTGACCTTGGTGCGCATTTGCAATCCTTACCTTAGAGTATGAAGTGGCTAGATTTTATGGACATCAATTTTTGCTTATGTAAGCATTTCTGTCAATAGCGC
>CAMYLW010000371.1 GCA_947259475.1 Thermodesulfobacteriota bacterium | reverse complement strand
CACACCAAGGAAACGGGCCACTTCAGCTCCGGGATAGCCCATCTTGCGCACCGCCAGCTGGCAGAACAAGCGCCGAGTCCTAGATACCTTCCTTTGCCTACTCCCCGATCGCAGCGCCGACTCCGTAATGCCTTCTACCTGAGCGATCTTCCGCGCCAAAGACGGTAAATCTCCAATGCTTGCCGATAACCTCAATGTCTCCCGCTCTCTGTCATCGGCCTCCGACAACAGAGTCTCTACAAATTCACTGCTTCCAAGGATTCTGTCATCCGCTGCGACCTTGATTCCCTTCCGCCGCAACGATAGAACCTGAGCCCAGCCACCCAAGCTGCGAATCAAACCCCCGCCGATCAGATCGGGCCGTCTGCCCTGGCTGATCCCATCTTTGACAAAAGCCACATAGCCCAAGATAGCTTCTTTGTTCTTTCGGCCAAAATAGGCGAGCACTGCATCACTGTCCTGCCATCCCCTTTTCACCTTGCCCATGATCGCCGAATGACCCGTCCAGGGATATTTTGAAAGCGCAGCCAGATCTTTTGCAATCCCGGCCCTAACCGGATTGAGGTGGATGTATCGGGTCAGCTCCAAAAGATAGGGCTCGTCCTCACACACGATCGATTTATATCGGTTTTGAAACAGGTGACCATAACGCTTGTGCCTGCGGTTGAAATTGATTACGTACCCCGTGAGAAGCTTCCTCATATTGTTGGACAGAGAAAGGCGGCCCGTTCGCACCAGCAGATGAAAATGGTTGCCCATCAAAGCCCATGCATAGACCATCAAAAACCCCCTCTCGCATAACTCAGCGAGGCGGGCCAGAAAATCCTCCCGATCTATTTTGTTCCTAAATATCTCGATTCCCTCAATCCCCCGGCCCATCACATGGTGTAACGTGCCAGGAGCATCGAGTCTCGGCTGCCTAGGCATAACAAGCCCATACTCCATTTAGCCTATGTGGTCAAATCAATTCAGAAACAACGTTATATATTAAAGAAACAAAGGTTTATACCCCTAAGGGTACAACAGAGCTAAATGATCTAAGTCATAGCAAAAAAGAAACCTCCTGTTAAGAAGTAAGTGACCAACACCAACATTCCTAACAAGGAGGTTTCAAATGTACGAAGTGGATAGTATCAGGGTAGAGCAGTTTCGTCAATTAAAGGATGAGATTCGAGGGTCGAAGGAGCACTTGATTGTTGGCATTGATGTGGCCAAGGAGAAGCACAACGCTTTCTTTGGCACAGCGACAGGTAAGACGCTTTTGAAGCGGCTGGTCTTCGGAAACAACATCGAGGGATTTCATAAGTTGCTCACTTTTGTTGAGGCGGTAAAGGTGAAACATTGTCTGAGTAGTGAGGTATTTGGTCTTGAGCCCACGGCCAACTATCACAAGCCCTTGGGTGAGTATTTGATCAAGTGTGGTCTTGATGTGGTGTTAGTGTCCGGGTTGGCAGTGAAGAACAACCGGGAACTTATAGATGGGCGTTGGGACAAACATGACACGAAAGACTCAGCGAATGTGGCGGATTTGGTCTCCCAGGGCAAATGTTTGTACTACGATTATCCCTGCATGGCGTTGAGGGGTTTGAGGGATTTGTTGTCGCTAAAGAGGCGATTCAGAAAGCGCGAGCATGGTGCTAGGGTACGAATTCGCAATCATCTGCTAGCGCAATATTTTCCGGAGTTGGACAGATATTTCGTTGGAGCAGGCTCGCAGGGTTTGGCGATCGTGCGGTGGTGTTTAGCCCCTAGTGTGATTGCGGGTTTAGAATATGATGACTTTGTTGGTTTGGTTGCCCCTGGCAAAAAGAGCATAGGTCAGCAGAGAAGATTAAGAGCGATTTGGATGAGTGCAGTTGACTCTATTGGTTGCGATGCAGGCGAGAGCTTGGAATTTGAAGCAAAGATGATGGTGGAAGAACTACAACGGTTTAGAGAAGCTATTCGGCTCATTGATGATAAGATCGAGGATGTCTGTTTACAGTTTCCTGAATATAGTTATCTCCTTACTATTCCTGGGTTTGGCCCGGATATTTCTTCCAGGGTTCTTGGTGCAATAGGCAATCCTTTTCGCTTTCATACCGGCAAGCAAGTACTGAAGATGGCCGGCATGGATCTCAGTGCTAAACGAAGTGGCAAGAAGTCCCAGGCATCGATTCCCGTACTTTCTAAAAAAGGCAAAGCTGATCTGAGGTATGCTCTCTACCAGGCAGCCTTGATTGCCTCTAGCAAAAACACAAACTTTGTCATCTACTACACCAACAAACTTCGAGGTAGAGAAAAGGAAAAAGGGATAAAGACCAAGATGAGAGTGAAGCTGGCTGCCAAGTTGTTGATCATAGCCTGGACTTTGATGAAAAAACAGGAACCCTTTGATCCTGAGTATCTAAACCTGAAATAGAAGCTTCTTTATTCTCAGCGAGAGAGCCCGGGAAACAAACGTGGAGGCCACCTTAGGACCTCGGGCGGGACAATGCAGGGCCTCTCACTGAACTTTACAACCTGGATAAGGGATGCTTGGTGATTCCGCTTTGACGGGATATGCCGGATAAACGTAACGATTAGGTGTAGAGTTCGTTCATGGTGAGAGACTCGCTGAAAAACCCTCAGGTTTCTTCCGAAACTTGGAGGAGAGGTGTGGACAGAATAACCAGAGGATTTTAACTTACTGATTTTACATGTTTTAATTTTTCTCTTGACAGGGGGATTATAGGATGTCCCCTATCACAGCTTATCTACTCACCTCAGAGGCAGAGGTGTTAGCTGCTGCGGCTGCAGGGGATGTTACAGTGACGCGTATGCCCGGAATGGACTTCAAGTGTCCCATTCAGCCTTAGTTATTTCCCCCGAGTTCAAAGGCACTATGGGGCATCACGGTACTGAAGAAGGCAGAGTGAAATAATCACCAA
>CAMYLW010000370.1 GCA_947259475.1 Thermodesulfobacteriota bacterium | reverse complement strand
CTTTGAGTACGATTTGTACAACTTCTCCCTGGGCCACGGGCTGTTCCGCTCCAATCAGTTCTAAGGTATCTGCCATTGCTTTCGCTGCTAGAGCAAAAATCAAAAGTGTAAATACTATTAGAAATACTCTTCTCAAAATCACCACTCCTGGCCAGAAGTTCATCAAATCTCTCTTAGCCCGGATAATTCATGAATTAGCTACTCCGACTGCGGATATAAACGCCCTTCCGGGCGTCCTCGGGCCTCGAACCCTGCGACGTACTGTTCAAGTACGCCTCGGATTCAAGCCCCTGCGGTTGCCCGGTGGCACGTTCATCTTCACAGTCTCGCAACACCAATTCATGAATTATCCAGGCTTAATCCATTCAGGCCTTGAGGATGACCACTAATCTCCAGATTTTTTCTTGAGAGCACGGGCAAATGGGGCATTGAAAGGGGTGGGCCCCTTGGTCTCTGGTCTCCTCTTCTCCTTGACGTTGTTTTCTCGTTTAGACCTCTTCTCTTTCCTCTTGGGAGACCGCCCAGGATTCTCTTTCATGGAAAGAGAGATTCTGTTCCTTTCAAGATCGACATCCAGGATCGTGACCGTTACTCGTTGCTGAACCTTGACCACCTCACGGGGGTTTCTGACGAAACGGTCCGCCAGTTGGCTCACATGAACCAAGCCATCCTGTTTGACACCTATGTCCACGAAAGCTCCAAAGGCCGTGACGTTGGTGATGATCCCTGGTAACTTCATGCCAGGTCGCAAATCATCTATGTTCTGCACTTCCTCGGCAAAGGCAAAAACTTCGAACTCTTGACGCGGATCACGGCCAGGTTTGGCAAGCTCGGCGACAATGTCAGTGAGAGTGGGCATTCCTACCTTTTCCGTCACATAGGTTGACAGGTCAATCTTCTGCCTTGCCTCTTCATTATCCACCAGTTCCTCCACCGAGCAGCCTAGATCACCGGCCATGGCCTTGACAATGGAGTAGGATTCAGGGTGGACAGCGCTGGCATCGAGGGGATTCTTGCCATTTCTGATGCGCAAGAATCCCGCTGCTTGCTGGAAGGCCTTGGGACCCAGCCGGGGGACTTTTTTTAGGTCCTCCCTGCCCAGAAACGGGCCGTGCTCATTGCGGTAGTTGAAGATGTTCTTCGCCAGCTGTGGTCCGAGCCCGGAAACGTAAGTGAGTAACTGCTCACTTGCGGTATTGACTTCAACCCCGACACCATTGACACAGCTGGTCACTACGTCATCCAGGCTTTTTTTCAAAGCCTGCTGGTCCACGTCGTGCTGGTATTGTCCCACCCCAATTGATTTGGGGTCAATTTTCACGAGTTCGGCGAGTGGATCCATGAGCCTCCTGCCAATGGAAACTGCACCACGAACCGTCACATCGAGGTCTGGAAACTCTGCCCTGGCCGCTGCTGAAGCGGAATAAACGGAAGCGCCGCTCTCGTCGACCATTACTAGCGGAATGTTGTCAGGAAGATCCAGGGTTTTGACCAGAGCCTCCAGTTCACGCCCACCTGTACCGTTCCCCACGGCTATGGCCTCCACCTGGTAGCGTTCACACAAATCACCGAGCGTAGCCAATGCCTCCCGTTTACCCTTCTCAGATGTGAAGGGATAGACAGTTTTGGTATGCAGGAGTTTTCCCTGGCGATCCTGGCAAACCACTTTGCAGCCTGTGCGGTAGCCAGGATCTATGGCCAGAATATTTTTCTGGCCGAGAGGTGGAGCGAGCAGAAGTTGTCGAAGGTTGTCGGCAAAGACATTGATCGCTTCCGCATCTGCACGCTCTTTGGTAGCTACACGGATCTCCGTTTCCATAGACGGGGAGAGGAGCCGTTTGTAACTGTCGCGCACAGCCGCTTTGACCTGCTGGGCGGCAGCGCAATCTCCCCTAACAAACAGAGTCTCCAGAAGAGCCAAAGCTTCATCCTCAGGAGGATGTACACGAACAGTCAAAAAACTCTCTTTTTCTCCTCGACGCATGGCCAGAATTCTGTGAGACGGAGCCTTCGCCGCAACCTCTTGCCAATCAAAATAGTCCCTGTACTTTCTTCCTTCAGTCTCCTTGCCCGCAACTACCTTGGCGTGAAAGAGTGCTTTTTGAATATAGAATGCCCGCATTTTCGCTCTGGCCTCTTGATCTTCATTTACCCACTCCGCAACAATGTCTCGTGCGCCGGCAAGGGCGTCCTCAACCGCCTCCACTCCCTTGTCGGAATCAACAAAGGCTTCAGCCTCTTGGTCTGGATCTGTGGTCTGTTCTTGGGCAAAAATCTTCTGGGCCAAAGGCTCCAGCCCTTTCTCTCTGGCAACCGTTGCCCGCGTGCGCCGTTTGGGGCGATATGGCAGATATATATCCTCTAAGACCGCAAGGGTTTCAGTCGACAGAATCTTATCTCTCAGCTCATCGGTAAGAAGCTCCCGCTCGTCCAGAGATTTCACTATCGCCTCTCTGCGCTTGTCCAACTCCTGCAACTGGTGGAGTCGGTCACGGATGGTTCTTAAAGCTACCTCATCCAACGAACCGGTGGCCTCCTTTCTGTAGCGGGCAACAAAGGGGATTGTAGCCCCTTCCTCGAGCAGAGCTGACGTAGCCAGGACCTGTTGTGTCCCAAGTTTGAGTTCCTGAGCGATCTTGGCGATATGCTTTTCGTTCATGTGCTCCCCTGTTTGTTATTGTCAGATGTTTTTTGCACAACTCTGGCAAAAATCTCTTGAAGGGTCAAGAAGTTCCTCTCAACAGCTCTCTGCAAAATACTGCCAAGATCAAACAGCCAATTGCCATTATCGACGTTTTCTTTATGCCCTATGCCTTTCAAAATCCACAATTGGCAGTTCTCAATTCGAAATTGATTCCCAACAATTTTCTAGGCTTGCACCGGGGAATTGCCATCAAACAATTCCTATTTACACAGTGGTTTTTATAATTGACGCTAGCATTCAT
>CAMYLW010000369.1 GCA_947259475.1 Thermodesulfobacteriota bacterium | reverse complement strand
ATGGCCACGTCATCTTTGCAGTACTCAACAACCGCATCCAGATTTCCCTCCCGGTACCAGCGTACCGCCTGAATGCCATCGGCAGTTTTGGGTCTTCCCAGAGTCTCTTCGGCCAAATGGCCCAGGCTGAGGCGAAACCCCAAACGGTTGTGAATATCTTCCAGAATGTCAAAGGTGGGCAGTTTCCGAAAGTCCAAAGGGCTATATGCTCCCAGCACCCGGTAATCGAAACGTCTTACATTGAATCCCACCACTAGATCGAAGCCCTGCAGACGTTCAATCAGAATTTCTGCCTGCTCCTCATTAAAAACTTCGAAGGCACGATCACGCGAATCATATAGTACCGCAACAGCAAGACGCATCAGGTGGATGTTTCCCCAACCCCCGACTTCATCGGCCAATCGCTGGGTTTCAATATCAAAGAAGGCCACTGCTGGATCGCGCCTTTTCTCTACCACCATATTTTCTTCTGAAACATGAACCAGATCTTCTCCCGGTGTGCTCGATTCCACTGCCAACTGAAAGTCGCCAAGCAGCCCCCTGGCCAGAAAGAGTGCAGCATCTTTGTCCAAAGGTTTGTTGCCGGCTCCACACTTGGGTGAATGAATGCAGGATGGACAGCCCAGTTCACAGGGACAACCAGAGATAAGCTCACTGGTCTTGGTCAACAGCTCCTCCATCATTTCGAAACCTCGAGCAGCCAACCCCACCCCGCCTGCATAGCCGTCGTAAATGAAAACAGCACATTTCTGCAATTGCAGGTGAAGGGGTACAGCAATACCACCGATGTCATTACGGTCACACAGAGCAAAAAGGGGAAACATGCTGATCAGGGCGTGCTCCAGAGCATGGATTCCGCCCATGAAGTGGAGCGCCCGCTGGAGCACCATTTCCTGGAGAAGATCTTCGATTTCCAGCCAAAGACCCACGGTCTCGAAGCTTTGAGCTGGCAGATCTAAAGAGATCCTATCCAGTAACTCACCGGTGTAAAGGTTCCGTTTCTCATAGCCGACAACTTGTTCAATCACCCGTATGCGGCCCAAGCGGGCGAGGAAGTTGGCAACCGGCCTACTTCGTTTCACTTCCAATATCTCGGTCTCTTTTTCACTCAGAGCCCTGGTGTAATAGCGGACTTTGATGGGTTTTACAAAGACATTCTGCCGCTCCAGGTCCAGCCGGCTCACTAGGTGCTGTTGGCCCCTGTGCAGGTAAATTGCTCCCGGGTGGCATTCCTTGAAGACCCTCATGCCGTCGTTCTTTCCAACCACCTTTTCACTGGACTCATCAAAAATAGCGTAGCCCAGTCCTGCACTGCGTATATTCACTTGACGCTGAGGCTGTCGCCTGGCTGCATACCAAATGTCGCCCTCAGCACTTCGCAACAAATCACCACTGGCTTCGAGCACCGGCGCCCTGCTGGTCAAGATACCTCCATTGGCATAAAGATCGCCATCCCCGGTCAAAGGGACCTCTGCTGCAGCACAGGGAAGGTGGGCGTCCAGCACCTCAGAATTATCAGGATCCACTACTGCCGCCTCAAAAGGACGTTGGAAGAAGTCTCCGGGATGCCGCATAAAGTACTGGTCGAGGGCATCAGGTTGGGCAACAAGAACCACCAGTGAATCTTGAGCTCCTCGCCCTACCCTGCCGCTACGCTGCCAGGTGTTGATAATGGTCCCTGGGTATCCCACCAGTATGCAGGCGTCCAGACCGCCTATATCAATTCCCATTTCAAGCGCGCTGGTAGATATCACCCCGGCCACAGAACCACTGGCTAACCCACGTTCGATATTCCGCCTCTCCTCGGTAAGAAAACCCGCACGATAGGAGCTAACCCTGGAAGCAAGCTCCGGAGCTCTTTCAGCCACATTCATGTGGAGAATCTCAGTTAGCTTTCGCGCTTGAGTGAAAGCGATCGTTTTGAGCCCGCTCTGGAGAGCCTTGATAAAGAGATTCCCAGCCACAGTGGTAGCGCTGCTGTCGGGATTGATGAAGAAGAAGTGCCGGCCTGCCTGAGGTGCACCATTTTGCTCCACTGCCCTGAACTTCATCCCGGTCAACCGATCAGCAAAATCTCGCGCATTGGCGATGGTAGCCGAGAGCAGGATGTAGCCGGGATTGGACCCGTACAATTGACAGACTCTTTGCAATCTCCGCAGGATCTGAACCAGGTGTGAGCCGAAAATTCCTCGGTAGGTATGCACCTCATCTATAACCACAAGGTGCAAGTTTCGAAAAAAATCTTCCCACTGTTGATGAAAGGGAAGAAGTCCTAAATGGAGCATGTCCGGGTTGGAGATGATCAGATGGGGAAGATTCCCTTTGATACGGCGGCGTTGACTCGGAGGGGTATCCCCGTCATAGACGGCTGCTTCCAGCTGCAGTTCTGCTGGTAGCGTTTGATTGAGTGCGACAAACGCCTGGTATTGATCCTGTGCCAGGGCCTTAAGGGGAAAAAGGTAAAGGCCATGTCCACCATTCTCCTGATTCAGCGATTCTATCAGAGCAAGGTTGTAAACCAGAGATTTACCGCTGGCGGTGGGCGTTGCGATCACCACATTCTCCCCATTGCGAAAGCTGGTAAGACCCTCCACCTGGTGCTGGTACAGTTTTGTAATTTCCAGACTGGCCAGAGCTGAGCGCAATGGTGGCGATAGTGGTGGATCCAAATTTCCATGAATGGCACCCTGACTCGGGATGAATTCATGATGAACCAGACGAGCTCCAGGAATTGTAGCCATTTTCAGAAATTCGATAAATTCCTGCATGTCAACGAGTCCCACTAAGAATTAGGTACTAGCACGATCAATTGCGAGACTGGCGAGACGAGCGAAACTGGCGAGACGGGAAAGATTCACTGGTTTTGTTACTCGACATCCCGTCTCGCTCGACTTCTCGTCCCGCGGCGCAGAGCGCCATTCGCTCTGCGCTTTGCGCTAGACAAA
>CAMYLW010000368.1 GCA_947259475.1 Thermodesulfobacteriota bacterium | reverse complement strand
AACGACAGCAATGGTATCCCGCCTACGGAAAGTTGGAGGAAGAGGGCAGACTATTAGAGAAGATTAATCAGCCTCATCCCTTTTGACCACTAACGCTGAATTAAAGATGCTAGAAGATTTCCAATCCATCGTTTACGCGCTTATTCGACCAAAGCAAGGAGCGGCCTTCCCCATTGCTTTGGATCTCACCGAGCAATTTGATGAAGAGCGCACTGACAAGGCCGGGATCGCCCAAACACTAAACGCTGCATTCCTTATAGTTGTTGCAGGGCAAAACCACCCGGCAGCACCTTCTGCCCTTGGGTTTCTTACTCGCATGGCTGAATCCCCTGAGTGGAGAGATGCAGCTGAGTTTTACCTGAGCGGCATAGAAATAACGGATCATGAAATCAAAGCCCTTTGCAGTCGGGATCCAGAATTCGCTGACCGTCAAAAAACAGTCTCTACCTGGCTGTCCAAAAAAGAGAACTTGGGAAAAAGGCAGGAGGTTACCGAGCACTTTTGGTCCGTCTTTTTCCCCGAAGCCAATTCTCTCCGAACACATTGGAATGAACACGCAGAGGACCTGAGAAAAAAGCGTATCGTTGCCATCACGCAGTTGAACGAAACGCCGATCACTGATCCGGCCCGACAGATACTCTTTACTTCCAATGTCCTTTTAACCCTTCCCCCGGCCCCTCAATCTGCCAACGCACTTCTTCTTAGCGAGGACCTGAGAAAAACGCTGAGGTTGGCAAAGAGCGAACCTCAGCTCTACTGGTATGATCACCCAATTCAAATCGGCGTGGTCCCTGAGAAAAACGAAGTACTTTACGGTCTCCGTGGCCTCGAGGATGCCCTGGAATTTGAACGCACTCGTGGTAACGCTACCAACGACGCCAAGCTTACCTGCCTGTTATCGGTCTCAGTAACCCACCCCAGCCTCAAAACCATTGCCAGAAGTTACATCGAGGAGGAATTAACCAAAGCCGGTGGTTTGCATAACATTGATGTCTACGTGTTCAGTGAAGCAGACACTCGTCGACTAGTAGACGATATTCTTGCTCCGGCTGCGATTCGGTATCTGGGAGGTGCTGATTCGCAAGAACTATTGACTGTATTTGGGGTAGATGGCGAATACGGCAGGCACTATAGTTTCTTAAAGGCGATAGCTGCCTTCTGGCAGATTGTTATGGAGCCTGAAATAAAGGCAACGTTTAAGATCGACTTGGACCAGGTGTTCCCTCAAAAAGAACTGGTGGAGCAGGCAGGAGCATCTGCTTTTGAACATTTTACCACTCCGCTTTGGGGGGCTCAGGGGTTCGATTCAGAGGGAAGACCCATAGAACTCGGTCTGATTGCTGGAGCGCTGGTTAATGAAGGTGACATTGGCGAATCTTTATTCACCCCTGATGTGGGCGCGCCAAAGCGCGACCTTTTTCCAGACGAGCACGTTTTTTTCAGCATGTTGCCGCAGGCGCTTTCAACCGAGGCTGAAATGATGACGCGCTACGGCGCGCTGGCCCTGGATGGCAAAAAAACATGCATCCAACGCGTCCACGTAACCGGCGGAACAAACGGTATTCTGATTTCAAGTCTTAGACGCCACAGACCCTTTACCCCATCCTTCTTAGGCCGGGCTGAAGACCAGGCTTATATCTTCTCAGTATATCCCAATCCTGGTGTCAAACTGGCGTATGCGCACAAAGACGGTCTCATCATGCGCCACGACAAAAAAGCATTCGCCCAGGAAGCAATACAATCAGCTCACATCGGCAAACTCCTCGGTGACTATGTCCGTATCCTTTTCTTTTCAGCCTACGGTTCGATCTTGGACGATAATATTTCAAGATTGAAGGATAGCTTCGATCCTTTTACGGGCTGTTTTATCTCTAAGATTCCAGCAACGGTAGTCTATTTGCGCTTCGCACTAAAAGCGGCATCCTTTTTTGCCGAAGGCCAGGATGAGCAAGGACTTGCATTCATTACCGACGGTGCGAGAAGAATCGCAACTGCACTGGAGTTTGTCCAGGGAGAAGACAGTCCTCTTAAACGCCAATATGTAAAAGAACGACGTGGCTGGGATCTCTACTACGACACTCTCTCCGTCCTTGAAGATGCACTGACCGAAAAGGACCATTTTGCCTTGGATTTGCGCCAGAAGGCGAAACTGATCATCGGTGAGTGTTCGGTTTATACCAGAGGCCAATGAAAAACAATTATAGAAGGAAATTGGACTCGGTAAAGTCCTGCAGCCTTACTCTTGTTGGACTCATGCTGTTGTTGGGTGGGATTTTGTTGGTTACAGCCACAGTTTTTTCGGCAGAGATGGGCAAGCATAGTTCATCTGAGGCGACCGCTCCAACTGTCACAAAATCTACCCAACCCACAATATCCTACCCTGCTCCAGTTCTAGGCTATAGGATCGTTAACACCTATCCTCATGACCCAAGAGCCTTCACCCAGGGGTTGGTTTTTGCAGACGGCGTCCTCTATGAGGGGACGGGTATCCGTGGTCAGTCCAGCCTGAGGAAGGTCAACCTAAAAACTGGGAATATCCTTCGGGTCCGGCAAATCTCAGCCCATTTTTTCGGTGAAGGGATCACAATCTACGGCAACCGAGTCATTCAATTGACCTGGCGAGCGAAGGTAGGTTTTGTCTACGACAGACAAACTTTTCAGTTACTGGACACATTTAACTATCTTACCGAGGGTTGGGGCATCACCCATGACGGCAGGTCTCTCATCATGAGTGACGGCACCTCAACATTGTACTTCCTAGTCAAGGTGAGATCTACGCTAATGTTTGGAAAACAGACCGCATTGCACGAATCTCCCCTCAGACGGGTGAAGTGGTGGGATGGATAGATCTGGAAGGACTTCTAAGACCGGAAGATCGCCATAGCCGGATTGACGTCCTCAATGGCATTGCCTATGACGTCAAAAATGATCGCTTGTTTGTAACGGGAAAACTATGGCCTAAACTCTTTGAGATTGAATCGGTTGTCCTAGAAAAGTAAGGGCTACCCACCAGGTAAGAATCCGGGACCAAAGGACCCGGCTTTGGGCTGCCCCAAAGGGAACGGCTCAAGGCAAAGGGCACAAGGCAAAAACAATAAAAGAAAACTTATTCTCTCCTTATGCCTTGCGCCTTACGTCTTGTGCCTCAAACCTCTTCTGCGGGTAAAGCCATTGAACTCTGACTTGGCCCTAAGGACCAGGTTCTACATGTTGAATAAATCCTACTGCAGTGCAGTTTGAGGAATGGATGCGGTTCATGACCGCAAGAAAAAAGCAACAATTCCCTTGACACTGTGGAAGGAATCTTTTACAAAAGTAACCATAGAGACCGACCGGTCGGTTTCTGCAGTGATTCGGTATTGGAAAACACATGACTCTGAAAGAAAAAATCATCCAAGACTCCTCAAGACTTTTTTCATCAAAAGGCTTTTCCAGCACCTCTATTAACGAAATCCTTGAGGTAGTAGGTGCCTCGAAAGGCGGACTGTACAATCATTTTAAGACCAAAGAAGAGCTGTTTTCGGCGGTGTTGAGCGAGTCACGCAAGATTTGGCGGGAGAAGAATCTTGCCGGGTTG
>CAMYLW010000367.1 GCA_947259475.1 Thermodesulfobacteriota bacterium | reverse complement strand
CCTGACCGAGACCAAAGGCACCCCAGACAACTGCGCCCGATTCCTGGTCGATCAATTTGGAACCAAGCAGGCCCGGTATGACAATTATCGGGTTGCGATGGGGGTCTTCTCGTTGAGCCAGCTCGCTGTATAGATGACCCAGATCCGGGGAGTGGTAAACAGGTCCACAAGCTGGTAGAGATAGCACCAGAAGCAGAAATATTGCAGTCAGCGCTCGCATACTAGACTCCATGCTATTATTTGCTTGGCCCGACCACCGACCCTAGCGATGATTCGGATAGCCCTGTCAGCTCAGCGCTCTGTTTCCATAGCCGGCTGGCCAGGCTCTGGTCATAGGATATCTTTGAGGATTCTACGGCTTTCTGTCTCACGAAATATTTTCCACTTACACCTTCCACCTCAGGTGAGGCTGCCAGATAAATTGAAGTCTTGGCCCCTTTTTCAGGGCTGGACCCTATCACTTTGGTGGTTGACTTGAGTGCCCTCGGCATCCCAATGCCATCTGCAAGGAGCTTGGTAGCAACCATACCCGGATGAAGACAATTAGCAGTAACCTTTGTTGTCTGAAGTTTTCTGGCTAATTCGTAGGTGAATAGGACGTTGGCAAGTTTTGTTTGGGAATATACTCGAACCGGTCTATAGGACCCAACTGACTGTAAATCATCGAAATCGATGGTCGCACTCCTATGCATGTCGGAAGCCACGGTCACAATCCTTGCCGGAGCACTGGATTTGAGCATATCCAGCAACAGGTTAGTGAGCAGAAATGGAGCGAGATGGTTTACAGCGAACTGAGTCTCAAAACCGTCCACGGTCACCTGGAGTTTTCTGGGGATAATACCGGCATTGTTGATGAGGACATGGAGTGCGGAGTATTGTCTGTTGAAATCCTCTGCAAGCCTGCGTATCGCGGCTTGGGAGGCAAGGTCGGCCAGCAGCAAGGAGATAAGTTCGTTACCGCTTTTCTGTTTAATTTCAGCCAGGGCCACCTCACCCCGCTGCTGGCTGCGGCATACCATAACAACAGTAGCTCCAATATTTGCCAATTCCAGGGCGGTGGCCTTGCCGATGCCAGAGTTAGCCCCCGTAACCATGCAGACTTTGCCAGCCATTGAATTACTTGCTCTACTCACATATTCCTCACAGTCTTACCCCTAGGGTTAACTAAATAAGCCTAAGCAAATTTTTGTAGTATGGCAACCACCCCATTGAAAGAAATGCAAGGCTGAGTTCTGCTGCCAGCTGAATAACGCCTCCAACCTAAAGCGTAGCGCTCCTCCAACCTCCAACCCTATACTCCATGCCCTATGCCTTTTCGCCTTGCATTCCTTTCAAAAATGACTATACTCCACCATCTGTTTTATTTGCTGTTTTCAGAAGGGATAGCGTGGAATGAGTAGTCTTGTGAAAAACACCCGGATGCGGAACATCGCCATTATTGCCCACGTGGACCACGGAAAGACCACGCTTGTTGACGCCATGTTCAGACAAAGCGGTCTTATCCGGGCGGGACAAGAAATCGATGACAGGATCATGGACAACCTGGAGCTGGAACGTGAGAGAGGCATCACCATCGCGGCGAAGAACTGTGCGGTTAACTGGAAAGGCACGAAGATAAACATCCTCGATACGCCCGGCCATGCCGATTTCGGCGGCGAGGTGGAACGGGCCCTCGCCATGGTTGACGCTGCCTTGCTCCTGGTAGATGCCTCAGAGGGGCCTTTGCCTCAGACCCGCTTCGTGCTCAAAAAGACACTGGAGGCTGGGCTGAAGGTCATCGTGGTCATCAACAAAATTGACCGCCAAGATGCCCGTCCTAATGAGGTCCTTAACGAGATATACGATCTCTTCATAGATCTGGACGCCACCGAGGAGCAGCTTGAGTTTCCCCTCATCTATGCCATAGGGCGTGAGGGCATTGCTCAGAAGGGACTAGAGCAGAGGGGCGAGGATCTGCGGCCGCTCTTCGACACCATCGTGGAGCAGGTACCCCCGCCCTCCTATGACCCCGACGAACCCTTTCAGATGTTGGTGGCCGACCTTGGTTACTCCGACTATCTGGGCAGACTGGCCATAGGTAGGGTCGTCAATGGTTGGGCGAGAAGCAATGATTCCGTGGTTTGCCTCGACGCGCTGGAACAGCAGATTTCCCTCAAGGTCTCAAAACTCCAGGTCTACGAGGGGTTGAAGCTCCAGGAGACGGAGTGTGCCGAACCCGGTGATATCGTCGTGCTGGCTGGGGTCGAGGAAGTCAAGATAGGCGACACCATCTGCACCCATGATTCACCAAAGCCCCTGAAGCGGATCAAGGTGGAGGAGCCCACAGTCTCCATGCGCTTCACCATCAACACCTCGCCCTTTGCTGGCACAGAGGGGAAATACGTTCAGGCGAGTAAGGTTGGCGAGCGGCTTTTCAAAGAAACGCTGAGAAACGTCGCCATACAGGTGGAGGACGGCGGAGACAGAGAGAGCTTCGTGGTCAAGGGCAGAGGCGAGTTCCAGATGGCCATTCTCATCGAAACCATGAGAAGGGAGGGCTTCGAATTCTGCGTAGGGCGTCCCGAGGTCATCTACAGGCACCGGAACGGCGCGACATACGAGCCCATGGAGCACCTCTTCGTGGACTGCAAGGAGAATTTTATTGGGATCGTGCTATCGGGAGGAGTTTCTCACCGACACCAAAGGTACGGGTATCATGAACTGCTACTATGCGGGGTATGATCTGTACAGAGGTGCCTTTCCAACACGGTACACCGGCTCCATAGTGGCCGACAGGCAGGGAAAGGCTGTTGCCTACGCCCTTTTCAACCTCGCCCCGCGAGGGCAGCTCTTCATCGTCCCGGGCACACCCGTGTACGAAGGCATGATTGTAGGCGAGCACAACCGGGAGCAAGATATCAACGTAAATCCCTGCAAGGAGAAAAAGCTCTCCAATATGCGCGCCGCCGGCAGGGACGAGAATGTCATTCAGACACCACCCAGGATCGTGACGCTGGAGGGGGCGATCCATTTCATAAAGGAAGGCGAGATAATTGAGGTGACGCCCAAATCCCTGCGGTTGCGAAAGGCGGTCCTTACGGCGAAACAGCGGCACCTTAATGCGGCAGCGGAGAGAAAGGCGGTCGCCTGAGCGAACGTGCTCGGATCATCTCAGTCCAAAAACATTCTCGTGCTAAAGAAACGAGGCAAGGATAAAGACATGATAAAAAAAATAGCTGATATTTACGCAGAAAAGATGAAGATAGGGGACCCTGTATTTTCCTTCGAGGTCTTTCCACCTAAAACATCCGAGGGCATAGAAAACCTGTATGGGACCATTGAAGAGCTCGCAGAGCTCGAGCCCGACTACATTTCCGTTACCTACGGGGCGGGCGGGTCCACTACCAGGTCCACCCTCGATATAACAAAGAAGATCCAGGACCGGTTCGGGATCACCTGCATGCATCATTTTACCCTCGTGAACCAGACTGTCGAGGAGCTCAGCCGACATATCGAGCTCATGAAAGACGCAGGAGTGAGAAATGTACTTGCCCTTCGCGGTGACCCGCCCCAAGAAATGGGAGAAAAGTTTAAAAAGATCGAGGGAGGTTTAGAGTACTGCTACGAGCTCATAGACCTGCTCAAAGAGGTGGGGGATGATTCTTTTAGCATAGCAGTGGCGGGATTCCCGGAATGCCATATAGATTGCCCCCTGGAGGATCTTGACAGCGCCTATCTCAAAATAAAGGTCGATCACGGTGCGGAGTTTGTTATAACCCAGCTTTTCTTTGATAATCCCTCGTATTCACACTATCTCGAACGCGTTTCGGCTGTTGGCGTGGAGGTACCGATAATACCCGGTGTATTGCCTATCATGGACTACCAGAAGCTTCTTCGCTTCTGTGATACTTGTGGTGCTTACATCTGCCAGGAGGTGCACAAGATATTTGCGCCGGTTGCGCACGATCTTGAAGAAACAGTCAAGAGAGGTACCAGATACGCTATCGAGCAGAGTGGGGATCTTTTGCGAAGAGGTGCCCCAGGCATTCATTTTTACTGCTTGAACAAAACCGAGCCGGTCCGCACAATCTGGCAGCAACTGAAGGATCGGGCCGGCGAGTTTGTGCCGAAACAGGCCGCGATCTAGCACCTGTCTCTTACTGTGAGCATTAGCCCTTCGACGAGAGCTGTCGACGAGTCTCGAGGGGAGGGAGTTGAGATGACGAAAATACTGATTGGTGTAATAGGCTCCCTAATTCTTGTCGCTAGTACAGCCTGGAGTCAGGATGCTATGTATTACTACGACCTGGGGGTTCGAAGCACCGTGACGAGAGAGAAGATTCGTTACTTCACCAAAGCACTGGAGTTGAATCCGAGACTCTACTCTGTCTATGAGAAGCGTGGGAGGCTCTATTATTATCGGGAGCAATACTCCAAGACGATTGAGGATTTCCGCAAGGTTACCGATATGGATCCCCACGACTCAGAGGCTTTTAGAATGCTTGGCTTAGCTTATGTAGAAGAAGGGTACTATGATGAGGCGATTGCCCACTTGACCCGGGCCGTTGAACTGGATCCCAAACTAACCAGTGCTTACAGCCATCGGGCAGAGGCCTATTTGTTGAAAGGAAGGGCCGAAGAGGCTATCGAGGACGCGAGCAAGGCCATTGCTCTCCGTGGTATTGAGCCAATCATTGGCAGGGCCTATACAACCCGAATGAAGGCATACAAACTGTTGGGCCAAAGCGAACTAGCTGAAGCAGATTATAACAAAGCTTACACTATGGATCCCGAACACTACGATTACAGGTACTTCACCGTTGCGGATGCTCTGGCATCTGATGCAAGCGATTCCGATTACATCAACGCCACAAGTGCTCGCCGAGTAGGACTTGTCGCAATGATTGTACTGTTGTTCGTAGTAATCTTTAAGGTGGTTTTGCCTGCCCCGGACAAGCGAGACACACGGTGAAACCAGAGACAGCCGGCAGCAGACAGGAGACAGTCATATGGGCGGTGATCGGACCAATGATACCGCTTTGCGCGCGCCATTATTGATGCCCTTCCCTATTTTTGAATTTTCTTTGCCTTGCGTCCTGTGCCTTGTGCCTTTCGCCCATAACAGTGGGGAGCGCCATGAAATTCCATCACGTGGGGATGGTGGTGCGGTCGGTCAGCGTCGCCGAGAATCTGTGCCGGGAGCGACTTAAGGACAATGAGCCGCTGGTCTGGGGACCGGTGCCGGCCTTTCAGTGTGCTGTTGCTTTCTCGACCAGGTTTCCGATGATCGAATTCGTTGTCCCCGAGCCGGAGTCGAGGCTCGTCAAGTTCCTCGGGGGCAAGTCCGTCCTCCACCACATCGCGTTTGCCGTCGAGGACGTCCGGAATCCCCTGCCCTTTTCGCCGGGTGACCTCATATTCGATGAGCCAGCGGCCGCCCCCGTCCAGGGGCTCCTGGTCAACTTTCTCAATCCCCTTGAGGGGCTCCTGGTTGAGGTGGTGCAGGAGCCAAAAAGTAAGAGTTGATTGCGCACCAGAGGTTGACAACTCGGTGCTTGCAAGCGCAGGAGATTTTTAGTGCCCTTACCTCTTACAACAAATGACAGCGAAGCATAATGACCTAATGACGCCG
>CAMYLW010000366.1 GCA_947259475.1 Thermodesulfobacteriota bacterium | reverse complement strand
GGAAACCGGCCCGCAGGGTGGGAGTTCGAAGGACAATTTCGAATCCCTGCCCGCTGCCTGCTGCCCCCTGCCGGCTGCCTCCTTCCCTTTGCACTTGAATATAGCAAGGAAATGGGCTAGCTTTGGGCGCACGAAGAACTGATTAGTGCTCATCCGGAAATTCGCCATTGTCATTCTGAGCGAAGCGAAGAATCTCTGATAAACCCGAGAACCAAGAGATTCTTCGTCGCTTTACTCCTCAGAATGACAACCCAGAAGGGGAGTTTCTGGATCGACACTCATTAAGCAATTAGGGTGAAACATGGTTGGTAGCACTATCGAAATAGATCTGGCGGCCCTGCGCCACAACTTTTCCCAGGTGAGGAAGCTGGTGGGTCAAACCACGGCCATTCTCGGGGTGGTAAAATCCGATGCCTACGGCCACGGCATGGTTGCTGTGGCCCGGGAACTCGAAACCCAAGGCGTGGAGTACCTTGGGGTCAGCAACTGTCGAGAGGGTGTGCCCCTCCGCCAAGCAGGCTTAACAACCCCAATACTTCTCCTTCTCGGTATAGAAGAAGACGAAATTACAGAGGTTATCAAACATGATCTTACTCCGGTACTCTTCCGTGGCGATATTGCCGAGGCAATCTCCTCCACAGCACTGGCAGCAAGTACTCAAATCCCTGTTCACGTGAAAATCGACACGGGTATGGGTCGTCTAGGAGTTCCTCATGTCGAGGCGGAGAAATTCTTTGAGTTAGTCAAATCACTCAAGGGTATTCGGGTGGAGGGCTTGCTTTCCCATTTTGCCTCAGCCGATGAACATGACAAGTCCTTCAGTACTCAGCAACTTGAACGTTTTCGGCGCGTCCTGAACCAGGCGAAAAGCGCTGGCTTGAATTTTCGCTACGCTCACATTGCCAACTCGGCTGGAATAATTGACCTCCCTGATTCCTACCACCAGCTGGTCCGGCCGGGGATAATGCTCTATGGCGGCCCCCCCTCTCAGGAACTCCTTCACCCCGTTCCCTTAAAACCAGTGATGACCCTGAAAACACGGGTGCTTCAACTCAAAGAGGTGGCCGCCGCTTCTCCCCTTGGTTACGGCTGCACTTACCTTACTTCACGACCCAGCCGGATCGCCACCTTGCCCGTAGGATATGATGATGGTTACGACCGCCTTCTTTCCAATAAAGGTGAGGTGTTAGTACGTAATCGTCGAGCGGTTGTGGTCGGCCGTGTCTCAATGTGTCTCATCACGGTGGACGTCACCGAAATTCCGGAAGTTCAGCCAGGGGACGAGGTCGTCCTTCTCGGCAGACAGGGAGATGAGGAAATCACCGCCGACGACATAGCCGCCAAAACCGACACCATCAACTACGAGATCTTCTGCAATTTCGGAGGACTTCGTAAAAAGCACTTTTTGAACTCTTCGATACCATGAAAACGGCAAGTGTTCATCGGGATTTTCAATCTCTCACAGAGAGCACAGAGAACCCCGAGCTCGCCGAGGGGGAGCGGGTGAGAGATACTTGTCCTGCGACACAAACACTCAGATTGAGCTCTACAATGGTAAACTGCTATGCTATCAAGGACGGGCCAAATAATGCTCTAGCCCGGATATTTCATGAATTGCTGTCGCGAGACCACGAAGATGGGCTTGCCACCGGGCAACTCGTCCCGCGGTACCGCGGGATTGGTTCCGAGGCGTACCTGAACGGTACGTCGCAGGGTCCGACACCCGAGGACGCCAGGAAGGACGGCCATATGCGTGGTCGCAGCAAGTGATTCGTGCAATATCCGGGCTAGTCGATTGATCTTAATATTTTGTTGTATCTCCCGCCCCACCGGTCTATGATCCGGTGTGCTCATCTGCAATACCCTTCTCTGGTGGTCGGATTAAGAATTTTTCATCAGTATCGGAGTCTTTGCGATCCCATGGCACCACGAATTACTTTCTTGTTTTCAGGAGTCGTCCTTGGACTCAGTGCCGGTCTATCGCCAGGACCTCTGTTGACATTGGTGATTTCCGAAACGCTGAAACATGATATAAAGGAAGGCATCAAAGTATCCGTTGCACCTCTTTTGACGGACCTCCCAATTGTACTCATTACAATACTTGTTCTCTCTCGCCTCTCAAACATGTTGCCAGTACTGGGAGTAGTTTCCTTATTAGGTTGTGTATTTCTCACTTATCTCGGCTACGAGAGCATAACTTTTAGAGGGGTTGATATTGATGTCGAGCAGGCAAAACCCCAGTCGATCAGAAAAGGCGTAATCGCAAACTTCCTGAACCCGAGCCCCTACATGTTTTGGTTTACAATTGGAGCACCTCTGGTATTGAAAGCGCTGAAGATTGGTCTATTCTCGGCATCACTTTTTATCCTGGGTTTTTATGTGTTTCTCGTGGGTTCGAAAGTGTTGGTAGCTATGGTGGTTGGAAAATCACGTTTCTTTCTAAAAAGCAAAAATTACATTTACACAATCAGATTTCTAGGTGTAATACTTTTGGTTTTTGCTGTCCTTTTCCTTAAGGACAGCTTCGAGCTTTTTGGAATAATATGAAGCTGGTATCCACTTCATTGCTAGGCATTCTTCTCATAGCCGTCGATGACACCCATTCACTAGTGGAGCACCTGGGCCATAGATTACATACCTTAATTCACAGTTTGCCCTTTTAGACCCGCCTCCCACATGTTGTAACGAGTGCTGATTTGTGGTTTTTCTTGACATAGACCTACCTGCCAGCCTAATTCTCCGAAAACTTGAATATTGAGAAACAGTGGTTACTGTTTGGAAATGAATTCCTAGTGGATTGGTGGCTTTTCGTATTGAAAACCATTTTTCCAGAGTTATTCTTATGAGATTCGTAGCAAACTTACACCAGCCAAGGAAACACGGCTACGGAACCACACAGGAGGAGGGGTTCACCATGAAAACTCAGCTTAGATTCTCCAAAGCCATCCTGTTTGGTTTGGCGGT
>CAMYLW010000365.1 GCA_947259475.1 Thermodesulfobacteriota bacterium | reverse complement strand
TCACTGCTTTCCTTAGTGCTATTTGCCATTTTAAACCGTTATGCACCCGTCGAGACTGCCGTAGAGGCCGCCACCTGAACGGTCAAGGCCCTTCCCAGTAAACCACAGCAGTAGGCAATCGACAGTCGGAGATTAAATCACAACCTTTCTTGACTGCAAACCGCGGTAATCTCCATGCAGGTCAGGTAACAGTTGTTCATATAGTGGTGTAGAGTACTCACCCTGTAAGCCAAAAAAACTCCCACCGCAGACAAAAGGTTCAGAGCTTTGATTTAAGGCAAAGATGTGGGATTCAGTCCTGGCCTTATTCTTTGATACTGGTTAATCTTGTATTAGTGTTTAGAGCTGCATACTCAAGAGTCGCGGGAGTATTGGAGTAATGGTAGAGATAAGAAAGGGTGGTCCGCTTGAAATGATAGTTGAATCGCTTAATGTCGGTCTTCCCAAAAAGGAGATATTCGATGGCAAACCAATAACAACAGGAATTTGCAAAAAGCCAGTTTCAGCTCAAGTGACCCTGAGAGCACTTGGTTTTGACGGTGACGGTGTTGCCGATACAAAAAACCACGGCGGCCCTGACAAGGCCATTTGCGTGTACAGCTTAGATCATTATCCTTTTTGGGAGAAGACTTTAGGAATTAAGGTGCCTGCCGCTGCCTTCGGTGAAAACCTGTCTGTATCTAACCTGAAGGAAGATGATGTTTGTATCGGTGATATTTTCTTGCTCGGTACAGCTGCCGTTCAGATCAGCCAGCCTCGCCAACCCTGCAAGACTCTTGCGGCCCGCTATGGCAGAAATGATTTGGCAAAGCTCGTGGTCAATTCGGGGTTTACCGGTTTTTACTTCAGGGTACTACAAGAGGGTATTGTGGAAATGGGAACCCCTTTGGTTCTTAAGGAAAAAGATCCCCAGGAGATATCTGTGGCTTTTGCGAATCGGATTTTTCATCATGACAGGAAAAACCGAGAGGGCATAGAGAGCGTGTTAGCCATCCCTGCCCTCTCTGAGTCCTGGCAGCGCTCTCTTCGAAAATTGAGAGAAAAGTGTAGTTGATTCATTAAGCTTACCTTCGTTGTTCTAGTCGCATCATCAGACAAGAAAGGAGTTACCTGATGGAGACAGGAAGCCTAGAAGGGTTGTACCAGCAAATCATAGAAGGAGCTCAGGATGCCATCATCTTTGCGGATAAAGAAGGCATCATTCGTCTTTGGAACTCTGGAGCTGAAGCTATATTTGGTTATTCGGCGGAAGAGGCCATAGGAGAAACTCTGGATCTCATTGTTCCTGAGAAGCTGAGAGAAAAACACTGGGAAGGATATCGTAAAGTTATGGACACAGGAGTCACCAAGTACGGCAGTGACATATTGGCTGTTCCAGCTTTAAAAAAGGACGACAGCCGCATATCTGTGGAATTTACCATCGTTCTTCTGAAGGATGATACTGGTAAGCCGCAAGGCACAGCGGCTATAATGCGTGATATGACTGAACGTTGGCAGCGGGAGAAGGAGCTCAAGAAGCGCTTGGTTGAACTAGAGGAACGAGAAAAGAAGATTTAGGATTGCGGATTTCGGATTTCGGATTGCGGAATG
This sequence comes from Thermodesulfobacteriota bacterium, assembly GCA_947259475.1. GTDB lineage: Bacteria > Desulfobacterota > Syntrophobacteria > BM002 > BM002 > BM002. Next base: position 1,375 of record CAMYLW010000365.1, on the reverse strand, counting down.
AAAGGTTCCAGTGTTCCCCGCTGCCGCTTCGCTTCAGACGGGATCTTCGACAAGTTCCAGATTCTCTGCTTCTTTTTCCTGACACCTGAAACCTTAGTCATTGTGATGTGAGAAGCGAATTCTGAAAGAGGTTGAACAGTGCCTATTCCCGGAAACCTACTAACCACCGCTATGGCAGTTATGCCCCATAAGGATGTGGACCGGGCTCTGGAGATGGCCCTGTCACTGGATGTGCCCTTCTGGCCGCAACTGCCCCACGTTAACTACTATGAGGACATGTACGTTCAAGCATCTGAGCATTTCCCAGGAATTCTCCTGGATCTGGAGAAGCGCACCTTGAGATTTTCAATGGAAAAATTCGTGGCTGAATTTGAAGAAACCATGGCGCATTTTGATGAACCCGAATATTTTGACATTAGCGAAGACTATTCAGTGGTGTATCACAAGTTTTTGAAGATGGATTTCTCTGATCGCCCAGCTATTAGGGGTCAGATGGAAGGGCCCATCAGTTTCGGCTTCAATGTGGTGGATCAGGATGACCGCCCTATCATTTTTAATGATACTGTTCGCCCCTTCTTAATGGAATTTATGGCCAAACGGGTGAATGCGCAACTGCACCGTCTCGAGCAATTGAACTCCAATGTCTTCATGTTTGTTGACGAGCCCGGCCTGCAATTCCTTTTCAGCGCCATGGCCGGGTACGGGGATTTGGCGGCTCGAGAAGACATGGAAAACTTCTTTGCCATGATCGACAGACCCCGCGGCATCCACCTCTGCGGTAATCCTGATTGGGATTTTCTCCTGGGACTGGACATGGACATCCTGTCACTGGATGTCTACAGCAACGGCGAGGTCTTCAGTCAATACGCAACGTCAATTCGGAAATTCTTGGATCGTGGCGGCAGGCTGGTGTGGGGTATTGTGCCTGCCAATACTGAGCCATTTGAGGAAGAGACTCTAGATAGCCTGGAAAAAAGACTCGCCGAAATCTGGGCTGCCCTGGACAAGAAGGGTATTGACCAGGACTTTCTCCTTTCCCGCAGCATGCTCTCCCCTGCCACCTGCTGCCTGGTAAATCCTGACGGTGAGAGGACAGTGGAAAAGGCTTTTGAGGTGACCCGTGAACTCTCACTGCGTCTTAGGGAAAAATTGGAGCTTAACTAACAACACCTCATTAGCCGTTTACAGACAGTTTACAGGTTTAATATCTTCTTTACACTTTTTTGTGATATAGGAAAATCGTGCAAGAACAGTCCACACCTTGCATTAGGAATGCTTAGCCACATAGAAATCAAGTTCTTCCTTGTTCTTCGAAATGAACTTCAGAGATCAAATCGAACACAAAGCAATCGTTTTGCATCACATTGCATCACAT
>CAMYLW010000364.1 GCA_947259475.1 Thermodesulfobacteriota bacterium | reverse complement strand
TCGAACCCGTAACCCTCAGCTTGGAAGGCTGATGCTCTGCCAGTTGAGCTACTCCCGCTTTTTTCTTTTGGAGAGCCATCTTATAGCATGTGACGGAGCTTTAGATCAATAGAGAATATCTCAGGAGTTTCCCCATTTTCCAGGACCAAATTGGCAAGAGCCATGGTCAAGGGGGAGGCTGTGGAACAACGAGCCCTTGAGCCACCTTTTTGGAATCTATTCCTTTTGCGATAAGTCTTGACACCTTTCCTTTGGACGAGTATGAACGAGGCTGCAAATGCACCTTCAATCCAACTTCAGAGATAAGAAATGCTGAGTTTTTTACCAGGTCCTGTTAAAGGGGTTTTGTTACTCGGTCTGTACGTCATCAACACCATTTTCTGGACGATGGTGGTTTTTTCGGTGGCGCTCTTGAAGCTTTGTGTACCGGTGCCTGCATGGCGTAAGCTCTGCAGTAAAGTAATGATTGGCATTGGCAACATTTGGATTTTTTTCAACAACTGCAGTATGAGATTCATAAATAAGATTCACTGGGACGTTGACGGTACTGATGGATTGAAAATGAATCGTTGGTACCTGGTGGTGGCCAATCATCAGTCGTGGACTGACATCTTGGTCTTGCAGAAGATTCTGTACCGCAAGGCTCCATTCTATAAATTCTTCCTGAAGAAAGAGCTGTTCTGGGTACCGTTCCTGGGTCTGGCCTGGTGGGCATTGGATTATCCGTTCCTGGAACGCTCATCCTCGGTCCAGAAAGACATAGAAACCACCATGAGGGCTTGCGAGAAATTTAAGACGTTTCCAGTATCCATCATGAATTTTGTGGAGGGAACGCGGTTCACTGCGGAAAAGCACCGCAGACAACGCTCGCCGTACTCCCACCTGCTAAAACCCAAGGCCGGCGGTATTGCTTTCGTACTTGCAGCCATGGGAGAGCAACTGGACTCTATCTTGGATGTAACCATTGCGTACCCAGAGGGGGCAGAGGGTTTTTGGGCCTTTCTCTGCGGCAGAGTTACCGAAATCAAGGTGAGGGTAGAATCGTTGCCAATCAATGAAGAGCTATCTGGCGATTATTTTAAGGACCGGGAATTCCGCAAGAGATTCATGAGTTGGTTGAATGCACTGTGGGCTGAAAAAGACAAGCGGCTGGCGGCTTTGCTGAATGAGGAGAGTTCGGCACTCCGAAGAGGAAAAGCTTGACATCCGCGACTGTAAGTGGTTAAAAATAAAGAAAAGGCGGCATGGCCAAGTGGCTAAGGCAACGGTCTGCAAAACCGTTATTCCCCGGTTCGAATCCGGGTGCCGCCTCCAATGAACTCAAGGGGTTAGGTAACTCAGCCTAACCCTTTTTCAATGCCTAGCCCGGATATTTCATGAATTACTTGCTGCGACCACGGATATGGACGTCCTTCCTGGCGTCCTCGGGTGTCGGCCCCCGCGACGTACCGTTCAGGTACGCCTCGGAACCAACACCCTGCGGTTGCCCGGTGGCACGCCCATCTTCGAGGTCTCGCGGCAGCAATTCATGAAATATCCGGGCTAATGGCAGCCATGCCCGTTTGGCATGGACTCCTAATACTCTGCAGGTGCGCAATGGAAAATGGTGCATCGTACAACTCCGGTATGCCGGAGCCCGTGCAACCCGAGCCTTCAGGGGCCGGACTTATCAGAGGGTTCTTGGGGACAGCAAAAGCAGTGCTCCTCAGCCCGCGTAAGTTTTTCCCAAGTATGCCGCTGGAGGGCGGACTTCTGGGCCCCTATGTCTTCTTCCTTTTCTGCACCGGCTTTTCTTTTCTGGTCTCTTTATGTCTAACTGTGGCAATGTCGGGCAGTGTTTCCCCCTGGATTTTACTGGTGATGTTTGCGGCCTTGTGGATGCCCTTTTTCAGTGCCGCGATTCTGAATCTCCTGTTCACCAAGCTCTTGCGCACCGGCGGAACCTACGAGGCCACATTCAGAGTGGTCTGCTATGCTAGTGCGGTTAATTTATTCGCCTGGATTCCGTTTCTCCCCCTCATTCTTCTCTTTCAGTTCTATGAAATTTATCTCTCTGCCCTGGGGCTAAGCTTCGTGCACAGAATCGGCCTTGGGCAGGCACTGCTGGTTGTGATCGGCACCCTCCTTACCGTCTCTGTTATCATAACCATGGTGGCACGAGTCTTGTTTGCCTTTTGAAAGAGCCCAGGAAGGCCGAACTTGACGAAATGAGGAGGTCATCATGAAGTGGACTATTAACGGAAAACAACTGGTACTTGTGCAAGGTGATATCACAGAGATGGATACCGATGCCATTGTCAACGCAGCAAACAAAGATCTGATCCTGGGCGCAGGGGTGGCTGGTGCCATACGTACCAAGGGGGGCCCCACCATCCAGGAAGAGTGCAATCGCATTGGAGGTGCTCCGGTGGGGGGAGCTGCAATAACTACAGGTGGTGATCTCAAGGCGAGTTATGTAATTCACGCAGTTGGGCCGCGCATGGGGGAGGGCGATGAGGATCGGAAGCTGGCGGATGCCACCCGGAACAGTTTAAAACTTGCCAATGAAAAGGGCTTGGCGAGTATAACTTTCCCGGCTATAAGCACCGGAATATTCGGCTTTCCCAAAGACCGGTGCGCCCGAATCATGCTGACCACTGTGGCCGAAACTCTGAAAAAGGAGGACACTTCCCTCGAAGAAGTGGCCTTCTGCCTCTGGGGCGAAGAGACGCTGCAAGTATTTCAGAATCAGGCTGAGGAGATGTTCCAAAGTGCAGATGTGTGATGTGATATTCAGGGTGTCAGGTGTCAGGTGTCAGGAAAAGGAACCCAAGAGCTGAAACCTGAATTCTCGATTCTTACCTCTAGTCTCCGTCTCGCCGTTTCTCCTCGTCCCCGCGTCATCTTGTTGTGCCGAGTTTCTAGTGCTTTAGTCCCTAGTTCCTCCTGCGTTTTGTCCTCTATCCTCTTTCTTCTTTTCTTAAATCC
>CAMYLW010000363.1 GCA_947259475.1 Thermodesulfobacteriota bacterium | reverse complement strand
GGCACAGTAAAAAGCTCCAGATGCAAGGCGCGCGAAACTGGGAACCCGCCACCAAGTGGTGGGACTGAGCGGAGCGCAGCGAGCGCGAAGAATCTTAAGGAATGAAGCGTACTTATAGGTACGCTGCAATGACTAAAGATGAAGCGCAACGCAGCAGATGGACTTTTTACGAAGCCGTCAATAATTGGCACGATATGTGCTCCCTTGAGGAACATCTGTTGCGTGCATAAGGAGAAAACCATGAAGCAAAAGGTTGATGTGTTGGAACCTTTGAAGGCGAGCCTCTTGACCCTGGATTGGGAAATCAGTCCTCAAACTATTAGGAAGTTTGAGGAGGAGCTTGAGGGACTGAAAGCGAAGCTCGCGAAGGACCCCTATAGCAAAAAGTTGATCGAGTTGTCCCTGCCGATCTGCAACTATTTGAGAGTCAGAAAGGGATCGGCCTCACCCGCTTCCATGCAGTTTCTCCACGCTGCCACGCGCACCCTGCACTATTTTCGGCAAAGACGGAAACCAGCAGTTGCCGAGCGCAAAAAGGCGATAAAGAACCTGATTGGTAAGTTCGGGGATCTGATGGCAGATGTGAAGAAGGTCAATATGGTGGTAGCCAAGGCCACGGCTGCGCCGAAGAAAAAAGCCCCCGCCAAGAAGCCCGCAGTTCGTACGATCCGGAAGCAGTCACCCACGGACGTGGTCCTGAAGATAATAAAGAGCCACAAAAAGGGCATAGACGTACCCACATTAAAGAAGATAACAGGCCTGCCTGACAACAGCATTAGGAGCATTCTCTACAGGGCGGGTAAAGAAGGCAAAATAAAGCGCATAAGTCGAGGCGTCTATGCCTCCGCCTAAAACCCGGATATTCCATGAATCACTTGCTGCGACCACGGATATGGCCGTCCTTCCTGGCGTCCTCAGGTGTCGGCTCCTGCGACGTACCACTCAGGTACGCCTCGGACCAATCCCGCGGTACCGCGGGACGGTTGCCCGGTGGCCCGCCCATCTTCGTGATCTCGCGACAGCAATTCATGAAATATCCGGGCTTGTTTCTGTGGAGGTAAAGGGTCTGTAAATTACGCCAGTATTCGAGATGAATCCGTCGCTGTACTGAATATTACGGTTTAACAAACACGGAGACTTGGCAGACATGGTCCAATCGTGCCTCATCGCTGAGGAGGGAGTCACAAAAGGGATGGTGTTTCCCCTGGAGACTCGATTGACCATCGGCCGGGGGGAGGAGAATGACATTCGGTTGTCACATTCCACCGTTTCCAGGAGTCACACTTTGGTCTATATGGAGGATGGCCAGGCTGTTGTAGAAGACATGGAGAGCAGAAACGGTACGTATGTAAACGGTGAGCAGGTCAACAAAGCTGTTCTCTCCAGCGGGGACGTGATCTGGGTTGGAGATGTAGCCCTGCGTTTCTTGCAGGAAAACGAGCAAGATCGCATATACATTGGAGCTGAGACTCAGGAACTCGGCCACACCGGTCTTTCACAGGGAGTAACTGGTGAATTACCCGGGCGCTCTCGAAGACTCATGGAAGCTATGTCTGAGGTACCCTTTCTTGCCGATTTTCCGGATGAAGAACTTGCAGAATTGGGTCAGGAGGCAAAGCTGCTTCTTGTCAAACAGGGAAAAACTATTGTCCGAGAAGGGGATTATGGCAGGTCAATGTATATTATACTCGAGGGCAAGGTCCAGGTGTTGACGCAGGATGACCGGGGTGAGGATGTCCATGTCTCTTACCTGGCGGAAAACCAGTTTCTTGGTGAGATCTCTTTTTTGACCGCAGCGCCGAGGTTTGCAACGGTACAAGCGGTGGAAGACACTCTGTTATGTGAACTCAGCTACGAAAGCATGAAAGAGGTGGTGCGAAGGTCGCCAGAGGTAAAAGTTGTTCTGAATGAGTACTACCGTCAGCGACTCAGGGAACTACAGGCCAAGCAGAAATCTTCTTGATTTGGTTGAGTGACCAGGCCAACTCCCCTATTCATTTGCCTTCCTTTTGTTATGAGCCCTTTTTTTTTCCTGTTTTATCCTATTCTCTATAAGCTTGATCACCTGCGTGGGTGATTGCTTGAGCAGGATCGTTTGGAACTGGGCGCGATAATTCCTTACACCGCTTACGCCCAGAACAATAATGTCGTAAACTTTCCAGGTGTCATTGCGCTTTAGCATCCGCACTTGCACCGGTACCTCCACCCCCTTCCAGAGGACATTGACTTTAACGAGAGCTTTGGAGTGGGCCAGCGGGTGTTGACTCAAATAAATGACTTTTTCACCCGTGTATCTCTCCTGCAGCCTGGTAATATAGTATTTGCAGAGGAATTCGGAGAAAACCTCTATGAATTGTCTCCTCTGACTTGAAGCGAAGTTGCGCCAGTTTGAACCGAGAACTCGCTTGGAGAATTCCTTAAAATCGAAGGCGTCCCAGGCAGCCTCGCAAAGGATTTTCTGCTGCCTGTCTTTCTCGGTGATATCCTGGTACTGAGGATCTTCCAATATGGCGATACCCGTGTTTATGCTTTTCTGCAAAACATCTATTGGTTGCTCGCTGTGGCTTACGGAGGGTGTACTCAACACTACGAGCAAACAGATGAAGAAGCTTTTTCTCATAAAAAAATCTCTTAATGAAGAACTAAATAATAAGTAAGTTGCTTATCTCTCGTCATGCCCTCTAGTCATTCATGCTTGAGGTATAAGGAAGCAAATTTTAATACTATCAAAGAACCAAGGAGGAAACTAGACGAGGATAAAAGGAATGAGACGTTCATGCGGGCTTGAGAGTAGACTGCTTTGTAAAGATATTTTTATGGCGGGCTAGAAGCGATATTCAATTGCGCCTGTAATGCTGCTCTGAGTGACTACCTGACCCTCCACGTTTACTAATAAACCAGGAGTCAGGGCAAGGCTGACGCCACCGTAGGCACCGAAGCTATTTTCCTCTTCGAGGTCATCTTCGAATTT
>CAMYLW010000362.1:1327-8824 GCA_947259475.1 Thermodesulfobacteriota bacterium | reverse complement strand
ATGGCACGGAGTATAGCCGCCCTGGTCCATGGTTTTAAAACGTATGAGCGGGATCTGCGGTTGGGGGCGGTGATCGCCAACAAGGTGGGAAGTGACAGCCATGCTCGGTTTCTGTCAGAGGCCATGGAATCGGTTCCTGATGTTTCTTTTTTGGGAGGGCTACCTCGATCTGAGGAGGTAACGATTCCTGAACGACATCTGGGGCTGGTCACCTCCGATGAAGAGCCTTATTCTGCTGATCTTTTCAACAAGCTGGCCGTACTCGTGGAAAAACACCTCGATGTGAGTAAGCTCTTGGAGATGCCGGCCACCGCAGTGAGTGATGAGATGCTGCCTGGGCCGACAGCTCGGCAAGCCAGGATACGACTTGGGGTGGCACGGGACGAAGCCTTCTGCTTCTACTACCAGGACAACCTGGACCTGCTCACCCACTTTGGTGCTGAACTCTGTTTTTTTTCTCCGGTTCGGGATTCGAATCTTCCTGCAAATGTTTCGGGCCTGTATCTGGGTGGAGGTTACCCGGAACTCTATGCTGGGAAGTTGGCCGAGAATGAAAGCTTGAGAAGAGAAATTCTGGCGGCAGCTCACAAAGGAATGCCCATATTCGCCGAATGCGGCGGTTTCATGTACCTGAGCCGTTCAATTGAGGTGGAGGGGACTAACTACCCCATGGTGGAGCTTTACCCTTTCAGTACAAGGATGCTTCCGCACCGAAAGGCCCTCGGCTACCGCGAGGTAGTTCTCAAAGAGGATAGTTTGCTGGGGCCAAAGGGACTGAAGGCTCGTGGCCACGAGTTTCATTATTCTGAATTAATCGGGGATCCCGGGAAAGTTCCCGACCTTTTCCGGTTGAGCAGTCGTAAAGGAATCGAAGTCGGCACAGATGGGTTCATGCTGGTTCCATGCTCAACAATACCCTGGCGGGCTACATTCATCTGCACTTCGGCAGTAATCCGGAGATGGCCGCCAATTTTGTAGACCGATGCAGGGAGTATCAAGACAACAGCTAGTCTTAAGATCCTTGTTCGCAACCAAAGGCTGCTCCTACATTAAATATGTCAATTAACATGATTCTTGTAGGAGCAACCTGTGCTTGCGATAAAAGGATGTATAGGTATTGGACAACATTGGGTTTCGCAGAAGAAGCCCGTGGGATTTCCGTTTCACAATAAATTCCTAAAGCGGCGACAATCGTCATACCGGACACGGTGGAACCGGGATCCGGTATCCAGTGATCAGCAGTTTTCTCTGGATTCCGGATATCCGCCTGCGACGGATTCCGGAATGACGGGATCAGTGATTAAGCTTAGGAGATCAAGTTTTACAATGACCTGTTAATGAAAAGCTGTGCAACGGACAACGGACACCTGACATCACAGAGTGCGAGGATAGATAATGGTTGAGATCACCAAAGTTGCCCCATCTGAAATTGAAGAGTTGAGTTTCAAGATCATCGAGGAAGAGGCAGGAGAGCACGGTCTGAAAGCTGATGAGTGGGCAGTGGTGCGAAGACTCATTCATACCACTGCTGATTTTGAATTTATACAAAATACCCGCTTTCACCCTCAGGCAGTAGAAGCAGGTATTGCTGCCATCAGGAGCGGAGCTGCCATTTTTACGGACACGCGTATGGCCCAGGCAGGAATTACCAGACGGCACCTGGCTCCGTTTGGTTGCGAGGTTCACTGCTATATCGATGACCCTGAGGTAGTCGCTGTTGCCAAAAGAGAGAACAGTACCCGTGCCGCTGCAGCAGTCTCTCAAGCCAAAGAACTCCTGCACGGTGGAATGGCAGTCATTGGCAATGCACCCACCCGTGCCGCTGCAGCCGTCTCACAAGCCAGAGAATTACTGCACGGTGGACTGGCAGTCATTGGTAATGCACCCACCGCGCTTATTGAATTGGTGAGACTCCATAAACAGGGAATACTCCAACCAAATCTGGTTGTGGGCATGCCCGTGGGCTTTGTAAATGCTGCAGAAGCAAAAGAGCTATTGATGGCTTCCGGACTTGTATACATCAGTGTTGCAGGTAGAAAGGGAGGTAGTGCTGTTGCCGCTGCGACTGTCAATGCCATTGCTAACCTAGCGGCGAAATAAACAGAGAAGACCTAATGGTTTTGCGAAATTGTATGCCATAAGACGGCATTGACGTCCGTGGTCAGTAGTCAGTTGTCTGTTGCATTCTTGCCCTATGAGGTTTACAACGGACGGCGGACAACGGACGACGGTCAATATCGATAAGGCATGGACTGCGATGCCAGCTAAACGAACTCGGACTAAGCGTAGACGAAAAGGAAAACTGAGAGAGGGTTTTACCACCGGAACCGCGGCCGCTGCTGCCACGAAAAGTGCACTTCAGCTCCTGTTGACCGGTATGCCACTGAATCCGATCTCAGTGACTCTTCCTGAAGGCAGAGTCCTGAGTGTTCCTCTGCGCCGAAGCCTGTTGGACGGAAAAACTTCACTATGTTCAGTTGTCAAGGATGCCGGAGATGATCCCGATGTGACCCACGGCGCAGAGATTGGAGCGCGGGTTCGGATCCTTGGGCCTACGAAAGCTAAAACTGAAATCGTGTATAAGGCCGGGGAAGGGGTTGGTGAGGTTACCAAGCCAGGACTGCCGGTAAAGGTGGGTGAGCCCGCCATCAATCCGGTCCCCAGACAGATGATCCAGTGGGCGGTGGAAGAAGTGCTGGACGCCTGTGAAGCTGGGAGGGACAAACGAGTTGAGGTTGAAGTTTTTGTCACTGACGGCGAAACTCTGGCCAAGAAGACACTTAACCCCCGGCTGGGAGTGCTGGGCGGCCTTTCCATCCTGGGCACCAGTGGAATTGTCCGCCCGCTATCACACCAGGCTTACAAGGAAACCATAGAGGCAGCTCTGGCGGTGGCACGAGCTGCGGGCCGCGAACTAGTGCTAAGTACCGGCGGCAAGAGCGAACGATTTGCCAGGAGACTGCTCACCACCCTACCTGAGGAATGCTTTGTCCAGATTGCCGACTTTTTTGGATTCGGCGTGGAGGCAGCAGTTAAACTGGGCTTTACCAAGGTCACTCACTCGGTATTTATTGGCAAACTGGTAAAAATGGCCATGGGGCTGCACTATACCCACGCCAGCAGCGCCAACATGGATCTTGGTATTTTACGGGAGATGGCTCGAGAGGCCGGAGAGCCAGAGGAACTAATAGAAAGATTGGTAGGAGCAAACACTGCCAGACATGCCCTCGAGATCATGCAGGAGACGAGGAGCACAGAGAGCATTATTCCCAAGCTTTCAGAAAGAGCCATGGAAGTGAGCAGAAACCATTCCCAAGGTAAACTGGACATTCATTTGTTTTTGTTCGACTATAATGGACAAGTAATCTTTAAGGCGTAGGATGGGCAATACACCGACGCGGAGACGCGGAGAAATGGAGACGCGGAGAACCTTGTCGACTTCGCCGCGTCACCCCGTCTCCGTGTCCCTATCCACACATGGATCGAAAGAATTGATGCAATGCTTATAATGAAAAGCTGGGAAGGAACACGATGAGTAACGTAACAGTAGTGGGCACGGGTGTTGGTCCTGAAGACCTGACCGAAGCGCACCGGGAGGCTATTGAGGCAGCCGAAGTGCTGGTGGGTGGTAAACGTCAGCTTGCCGTTTTTGCTGGACAGAGCGAGAGAACCTGGATCCTGGGCGCAAATCCTGCCACAACGCTGGAGGCGGTGAAACAGGAGGCCGGCGGCAAGCGAGTGGTGATCCTGGCTTCGGGAGATCCTCTTTTTTTTGGCATCGGCAACCTGGCTGTGAAGGTTTTTGGCCCTGAAAGCGTTTCGTTTCTTCCCAATGTTACCGCCCTGCAAAAAACATTTGCTCGACTCAAGTTGCCGTGGAGCGGAGCCCGAACCGTTAGTGTGCACGGACGTAAGCCCATGGAATTTTTTGCTGCGCTTGCCGATCCAGGGTGCATTGCCATCTATACAGACCCGAAAAATACGCCGGATCGGCTGGCAAAGTTACTCCTTGAATTTGGCATGGCCAACCGCAAAGTGGCAGTGGTGGAAGAGATAGGCTCAGAGGGAGAGCAGTGTTGGGAGACCGATCTTGTGACCGCTGCCGGGAAGCAATTTGCCCCGCTCAATGTAATGGTCCTCTACCCGCTTGAAGAACAGCAAGGAACAATCAGGTTTGGTCTTGAAGACGAGCGATTTCGGAAGGAGAAATCCCTGATCACCAAAAAGGAAGCACGCGCCCTGATTCTCGCTGAACTCCAAGTACGAGAAGATGCGGTCATGTGGGACGTGGGAGCAGGTTCTGGTTCAGTGGGGATTGAGGCGGTCAGGATTGCACCAGGCTTGAGGGTATACGCCGTCGAGAGGGAAAAGGGCAGATTAGAAATGATCAAGGAGAATTCACAGCGGCTGGGAGGCTTCGGGGTCAGAACTGTCTTGGGCGAGGCACCTGGAGCTCTAGAGGATTTGCCTGACCCTGATCGGGTATTTGTCGGCGGCAGTGGCGGCAGCCTTGCCGACATTCTGGTCGAGCGGTAGTGAGTGTGGTTACCCCGGAAACTCTTGGCCGAGCCCAGAAACTGGTAGAGCAAGCTGAGTTGGCCCACGAGTGGCTGCTGTTGCAGGTGAGTCGCACCGTTTCCATCGAGTCGGGTAAGAAAGCGACACCGGGTGCTCTCATGAGTCGCTTCCAGCCGCAAACACCGCTCTTCCTTCTCAGCCTGCGGAGGGCATAAAACTGAAGCCGATTGAAAAGGGCATAGTCTATTTTATTGGGGCAGGTCCGGGTGATCCGGAACTGATCACAGTACGCGGTGCTAACATCATTAAGGCCGCAGACCTGATCGTCTACGCCGGTTCCTTGGTGCCGGAGACTCTTCTGGGCCAGGCAAAGGAGGGGGCAAGAATCCATGACAGCTCCAGTTTCAGCCTGGAGGAAACCCACGCGCTTCTCACTGAAGGTGTCGGAAAAGATCTTGTTGTGGCCCGGGTACACACGGGCGATCCAGCTTTATACGGTGCCATTCAGGAGCAAATCGAGTTACTGCAAAAGGAAGGGATCCCATATGATGTTGTACCCGGGGTCACGTCGGCCTTTGCGGCTGCGGCTGCCCTTGGGCGGCAGTTCACTCAGCCCGGTGGTAGCCAGACCCTGATTTTCACTAGACTGGCAGGACGGACGCCGGTCCCTGAGAGCGAGAGCCTGGGTGGGCTTGCTCAGCACCGATCAACTCTGGTTGTTTATCTCAGCGTAACCCGAATTCGTGAAGTGGTGGCCGAGCTAGAGCAAGGATATCCGCCTGACACACCGGTGGTAGTCGCTTATCGGGTGGGCTGGCCGGAGGAAAGATTTATCCACGGCAAGCTGGCAGATATTGCCCAGAGGGTGGAGGAAAGTGGGATAAAGAGACAGGCGGTGATCTTGGTGGGTGAAGCGTTGAGGGGAGACTTGAAGGCTCGCAGCAAACTGTACGATCCCACCTTTGACCACGGCTTCCGGACGTCTCAGCAGGAAGGAGAAGCTGGGCCGCAGGGTGTGGCTGTGATGGCTCTAACTCCTGGAGGAAGCAAGCTGGCCACTAACATAGCCGCCAACATTGAAGGGACCAGCCTCTACCTGCCAAAGAAAGAAAGCTCTGGGTTTGCGGAAGCGCACGGTTTTACTGATTTCAAAACCACTTTTGTCAACTGTTTCAAGAAACATAAAGGGCTTGTGTGTGTGATGGCCACCGGTATCGTAGTGAGGCTTCTTCCTGCTTTGCTGGAGGGGAAGGAGAGGGATCCGGCCGTGGTGGTGGTTGATGAGATGGGTCGCAATGCAATTAGCCTTGTTTCCGGACATCTGGGAGGCGCCAACCGTCTGGCCAGAGAGGTGGCGGCTGTTACCGGCGGTCAACCGGTAATCACCACAGCCACAGATGTCCAGGGAAAGCTCAGTTTTGATGAACTGGCCGAGCGCGCCGGGCTGGTGATCGAAAACTTGGACAGGGTCAAGACCCTGAACATGGCTGTACTGGAGGAGCGGCAGATTGGCCTTTTTGACCCCGGAAGATGGCTTCAGTCTCTCATCCCTGATTCTGCTGGGATAAAGGTATTAGAGGGGTTGGAGGAAGCCAGGGTGGCGGAACTGGCTGGTTGGGTATATGTAGATGACATGCTCGGTTCTTTTGAACCGCCTCCCTGTCTGATTTTGAGACCGAAAAGCCTGGTAGTGGGAGTGGGATGCAACCGGGGAACCACTGCCACTGAAATCGGCGCAGCTGTAGACAGAGTATTCCGGGATCAAGGTTTGAGTCTTTTGGCTGTTCGCAATGTGGCCACGGCAGAGCTCAAGAAAGACGAGGATGGGTTGAATGAGTTGCTGGGGCAACGCGGCTGGACATCGGCCTACTACTCGGCCGATGAGTTACAAGCAGGCGATTCAGTGCCAACCCCCTCAGAGGTGGTGAGGAAACACGTAGGAGTTGAAAGCGTATGCGAGAAAGCGGCGGTGCTCAGCGCCGAAACCAAGGAACTGTTGGTGGCGAAAAAGGTTCTGGGGAACGTCACCGTGGCAGTGGCCAGGGTCGGCTCTATATTGTGAGCCTGGGCCCCGGAAGCGAAGACCATCTAACTCCCGCGGCACAAAGAGCCCTGGATGAATCGCATCTGGTGGTGGGCTACCGGACCTATGTGGATCTCATCAAGCCCATCCTCGGAGATCAAGAAGTGGTGGCTACGGGGATGCGCCAGGAATTGGAAAGGGTTCGAGTGGCTCTGGATCGGGCCTTGGCTGGCGAGACTGTATCACTGGTTTCAAGTGGAGATGCAGGGATCTACGGGATGGCCGGGCTGGTTTTGGAGATGTGCCGAGCTCAGGGAATTTCCTTGTCACCAGAGCCGGACGGGTTTCAGATTACTTTCGTCCCAGGGGTGCCGGCTTTTGCCGCGGCCGGTTCTCTTTTGGGCGCTCCGCTTATGCACGATTTTGCCGCAATCTCGCTCAGCGATCTCCTCACTCCCTGGGAGGTGATTGAGAAACGGGTTAGGTGCGCGGCAGAAGCGGACTTCGTCATCAACCTGTATAACCCAAAGAGCAAGAGACGGGATTGGCAGATCGGCAGGGTCCGCGAGATTTTGCTTGAAAGTCGCGATGGCAGCACCCCGGTGGGCATCGTTAGCAGGGCAACACGCGAGGGTGAGAAAGTCGCCATTACCGACCTGGAAAATATGCTCTCCTTTTCCATAGACATGCAAACAGTAATAATTGTCGGGAACTCCAGGACCTTCACCCATGGTTCTTTCATGGTGACCCCACGGGGTTATCTGGACAAGTATGATGTGGAGGATTAGTCCGGATATTTCACGAATCACCTGCTGCGACCGCGGATACAGCCGTCCTTCCGGGCGTCCTCGGGTGTCGGACCCTGCGACGTACTGTTCAAGTACGCCTCGGATCCAACCCCCTGCGATTGCCCGGTGGCACGGCCGCCTTCACGGTCTCACGACATCGATTCGTGA
>CAMYLW010000362.1:0-1313 GCA_947259475.1 Thermodesulfobacteriota bacterium | reverse complement strand
CAAAATGGTGGTTTTTCGTATTTACGGAGAGCGCATGGTTGGGCTACCATGCTCTTGTTTATGTTTTCGGTTCCACTAAGGCTTTGTGCATCGTGGATCTCTCCAACGATTTGTCGGCCGTAAGGCTGCAATCCGAGGAGATGAGGTCGTGTGTTTAAACTGCGACAAAAAAATGGGGAGGACGAAAAATGCCCAAAAAAGCACGCAGTAAGAAGACACAGAACAGAAGGATTACCTTCAAGTTGGAGGCATCTGAAGCTAAAGAGGCCATCTTGGTAGGGGACTTCAACAGCTGGGATCTCAAGAAGCACACGATGAAGAAGGACAACAAAGGGAGGTGGAGCAAGATTGTTACCCTTGCCCCTGGGAGGTACGAGTACAAGTTTCTTGTGGATGGGCAATGGCAGAACGATCCCGACAACGATCAAATTGTAGCGAACTCCTTCGGCACCCAAAACAACATTTTGACTGTCTAGCCTGGATTGAGAAGTAACGTGGGGCAGCGGAAATGACCTCCGGAGATCTTTGCCGGGAGTAGGAAAACCCGGAGGAAAACAGTTCTTACCCTACCAATGCGCTGGATTGAAGAAGGTGGGAGAGCCAGAACTTTGCTCTCTCGCCTTTTTTCTGGGGCTAGTGCGTGGTTTGAAATTCACCCTCTTGATACATTTCAACAATTTCCTTCTCTAATAATGGGCCGAATAATTCTTTTTTGATCCGATCTCTAATTTCTGAATCCAGTACAGGGTTAAACCAAGTTGTTCCGAGGGTAAACTTTCTATCTAGATTGGTGGAATTGTTTTCCGGGCACTTTGTGCACTCTGACACCGCTCCGTCTTCTACTAAGTCCCTATCAACTCGGACTGTTGGAGTGACTATCCCGGATTCAAGGGAAAATCCCATTCCAGCCATACAGCCGCAGTCCAGAAACCACCAGGCAACACCTACCAGGTCCGCCTCTGTATAATTGCCCTGAATCCAGTCGCTTGCGGACTCTAGCAACAGTTTTTGTCTCTCAGTTAGTTTCATCACCTGGGCTTTCCTTGCCTTTACTATGAATATATCTCTGCAGGTTTCGACATCTCCAAAATTCCTTAAATCAGCAATAAACATGCCAATTGAAGATTTTAGATTTCAGATTGACAGAAGCTGCAATCAAAGCCGCCAGTCTAAATGGGCAACTCATAAGATTCCCCAATCTGCAATTTACAATCTAAAATATCCTTTACTCCAGCAGATGGGCGTTTTCTATTCAGGAGTTTTACCAGAAATGTTATGAGCGACACAGGCCAAGGGGAAGGCTACTCCACAAC
>CAMYLW010000361.1 GCA_947259475.1 Thermodesulfobacteriota bacterium | reverse complement strand
CTTACTGAGCTTTAAGTGTAGAGGTTTTCAATTTGGTTCAAGGTAACCAAAAGTTAAAATTAAATCTCATTACGGGGGAGACAATGGAAACAAAAGCCAAAATTCTTGTGGTCGACGATGAGGAGAATGTCTGTCGAAATGTGCAAAAGATCCTATCCAAAGATGATTATGATGTTAGTTACGCTTTAAGTGCGGATGAAGCCCTTGAACAAATGGCAAAGGAATCTTATTCGATCTTGATTTCCGATATCGTCATGCCAGGGATGAATGGGCTTGAATTCTTAAAACTTGTTAAGAATCAGTGGCCGCTCACGAAAGTTATAATGTTTACAGCCTACGCATCCACCGATACAGTCGTGAAAGCGATACGGCTGGGCGCTATTGACTACATCCCTAAGCCGTTCACTCCAGATGAGTTAAGACTCCCGGTGGAGCTGATTCTGGCAGGCGAATTGAGTGAAGCCTCAGCGACGGAACAAGAAATAGAGGCTATGAATATCATCGATATTGATAGCCCTTTTGACAGAGATGAGGTAGAGCAATATACGGATGAAGAATATGCGAAAAGTGTGAGCCGTTCGGATATCCCGATTGTTGGAGCTCCCAGGCCGGAACTTTTGGAGAACTACTGCGAATTGGGAGCAAGGCTCTGCGAGATTTTCGAGAAGGTAGGAGGTGTATGCAAGGGAGGAATAAAGACTGAGAAATGTCCCCAGATAGAGGCAGCAAAGAAAAAGGCAGCTGGGAAGAAACAAGGGTTTGATCCAAGCAAGCTCATAGGCATCGATATGCCCTTCGATTACGAAGAAGTGGCAGCGATAACCGGTCCAGAATATGTTCAGTACCTGGACCGTGATGGCTATGCCTTCCTACCCTATGATCAACTCAAGAAAAACGCTGCCCGATTTCTGGCCACAGAGCCTGAACCCGCACCAGTTTCCCTTGAAGTTGTTGAAGATGCTGTTCAGCACACCGTACTGGTCATAGAAGACGAGGTAGCGGTCAACAACAATATCAGAAAGATCCTTGCCAAGAAGGGGTATCAAGTAGATCAGGCTGTCACCAAAGAAGAGGCTCTCCGCAAGATTGAACAGCGGGCTTACAAGCTTGTTTTGTTAGACTTAAGAATTCCAGGTGTCAGGGGCTTGGAACTTATGCGGGCAATTCGTGAGAAGAGACCGGATACCATGGTGATTATTATTACCGGCTATGCCAGTATAGAGACTGCTAAAGAAACTGCTCGTTTGGGGGCCGTAGATTACCTACACAAGCCCTTCACCCCAAATGAGATTCGCGAGGCAACGGAAAAGGCCTTCCAACTTGCAGCTTAAGAAACTCCCGGCGTTATAAAACGCCGGGAGTTTTCTTGTCCTACCACTAGTTTGCAAATATCCCATCTCCCTGCTACCATTGAACTTCCTTGAAATATGACAAAATATGTTGAGGCGGCTGCCAGTGAACCTCTACCTTGTGGGTTATCGCTGTACGGGCAAGACCAGCGTGGGCCGACTGCTTGCTGAGGCTCTGGTCTGGACCTTCGTTGATATGGACCATGAACTGGTGGCAGAGGCGGGGATCCCGATCGAGGATATTGTCGACAGCCAGGGCTGGAAATATTTCAGGGAGCGCGAAGCCCAGTTGCTCGAGAGGCTCAGTCAGGCTACAAAACAGGTGATCTCTACAGGCGGTGGCGTGGTAACAGTGCCCGAGAATATTGCCACAATGCGTGGCAGCGGGAAAGTAGTTTGGCTTCATGCCAGTCCGGCTACCATTGGCGCACGGATGGAAGCGGACAGAAGCACCGCCGGCCAACGGCCCCCTCTCCATGGGAACGACTCTGTCGTTGAGATCGAGGAGGTTTTGGCAGAAAGAGTGCCCCTTTATGATGAGGCCATGCATCTGCAAGTGGAAACAGATGACCTGTCTCTGGAGGAAGTGGCCGAAAGCATAATGCGCTGGCTCAAAACTTCTCATAGTATATAGTGCTCGTAGTCATTTGCCTTCGGCGTCATTAGGGCTGATCGCCCGTCATTTATGGTCATTGGTAGTTATTTTAAAGGAGTTGACTGATGCCAGGAAATACCTTTGGTAGCATGTTTCGCGTCACTACCTGGGGTGAATCCCATGGACCTGCCCTGGGTGCTGTGGTTGACGGCTGCCCGCCAGGCTTGACTCTCACCGCAGAGGACATAAACCAAGAATTGGCCTGGCGACGAGCTCGCGATAGTCGTGTCTCCACTTCTCGCCGTGAACCGGATCAAGTAGAAGTCTTGTCAGGTGTTCTTGAGGGTCGTACTACCGGCACTCCCATAAGCCTCGTGATCTACAACCGAGATGTGGACAGCAGCGCTTACGATGATCTCAAGAATGTCTTTCGACCGGGCCACGCTGACTACACTTACTGGCACAAATATGGAATTCGAGAGCGGCGTGGAGGTGGCCGGGCCTCGGGACGGGAGACGGTGGCTCGAGTAGCTGCCGGCGCTGTGGCGAAAAAGGTCCTGGATCAGCATGGGATTACCGTGTTGGGTTACACTTTGGCCTTGGGTGGCGTTCGTGCTCAAAACTTGGATTTTGGTGAGATTTTTAAAAACCCTCTTTTCTGTCCAGATCCCGAAGCAGTCCCACGAATGATTCAACGTTTGCAAGAGATTAAAGAGGCCGGAGATTCGGCTGGCGGGGTAGTAGAGGTCCGGGCTCAAGGATGTCCGGCCGGCCTCGGCGAACCGGTTTTTGCCAAAGGCTGGCGGGGTAGTAGAGGTCCGGGCTCAAAGATGTCCGGCCGGCCTCGGCGAACCGGTTTTTGCCAAATTGGATGCAGCCCTTGCTGGAGCTCTGATGGGGATTGGCGCGGTGAAAGGTGTAGAGATCGGCAGCGGCTTTGCAGCAGCAGGAATGCTCGGCTCAGAGAACAACGATCCCTTGAGTCCAGGAGGGTTTCTTTCCAATAACTCCGGCGGCATTCTGGGAGGAATTTCCAACGGAGACGAGATTGTGGCTCGCGTGGCGGTGAAACCCATTCCCTCCATTGAGAAGGAGCAGGAGACCATCACGGAGGACGGTGAGTCCATAACCCTCTCGGTCAAGGGAAGACACGACGTCTCGGCCATCCCCCGTATCGTGCCCGTTTGCACCGCCATGGTGCGGTTGGTTCTGGCGGATATGTTGTTACAACAGAAAGCGATCAGACAATAGGCACTACGCAGTCCGAAATCGGAGATCAGAAAGCAGAGGCGCAAGGCGTTGCCAGGTCATTGTACTTCGCGTCAGGTGGCTTCGCCGTCATTAGGGCTGCGCCCGTCATTGGGCCTTACGGCCGTCATTAAGTTGTCTTAACGCTACAATGACAGTTAACTATGAATGACAGCGTAGCGAAACTGGGAACCCGCTTGCGGGACTGAGCGGAGCGCAGCGAGCGCGAATGATTGACCTAATGACCATAAATGACGCCGCAGGCATATTGACAGCGTAGCGTAATGACGGCCACTTTCAGTGGCCAAATGACTATGAATGACAGCTGAGCGCAGCGAGCGCGCATAAATGACGAATGACAAGTGGCACTTTGAAAACAAAGAAGAGGACCTCACCGTGGCTGCTGTACGGCATCCTGGCCGCTCTCTTGCTACTGGCTCTGCTGGTTTTTTATTTTGGCAGTCCAACCATCTCTTCGTCTTTTAAAGATCCAGCTTTTCTCTGGAAACGTCTTGTTAAACCACTACTGCGCATGACCCTTCTCATTTCTCTCGGGCTTTTCGCCGGCCAGATTATCGAAGCTTCAGGCTGGACCGGCCGTCTCTCAGCCATTGTGCGACCGCTGATGCGTTGGGGCCACTTACCGGATGGGTCTGGAGCTTCTTTCACCACCGCCTTCGTTTCCGGCACAGCAGCTCAGGCCATGTTGGTGACCTTCCATGAGGAAGGTAAGCTCACCAGAAAAGAAGTGATTCTGACCAGTTTGTTGAATGGTTTGCCAGCCTATTTTCTCCATCTTCCCACGACATTTTTCATAATTCTTCCGCTGGCAGGTCAGGCCGGGCTACTTTATCTCGTTTTGACGCTGATAGCCACGCTACTCAGAACGGCAGGTCTGGTGACTTTTTCAAGATTGTCGCTTCCCCCACGTGGACTGATAATGGCAGACGAAAAGAGAGAAAGAAAATCATGGGGGGCTATTATTGAAGAGACCTGGCAGAAATTTATCAAGAGATTGCAGCGGATTATGCTGCTTGTGGTTCCGGTCTATCTGGTAGTGATGCTTGTAAGCCAATTGGGTTTTTTCACCTGGCTACGGTTGCAGCTCGCGGGGGGGATCACCTCCACTGTGGTTCCGATAGAATCCATGAGTGTAGTAATTTTCAGTTTGGTGGCTGAATTTACTTCCGGGTTTGCAGCAGCCGGGGCTCTATTGGATGGTGAGGGCCTTAAGGCACCAGCTTCCTTACTACATGGGAATCTTTAGACCGAAGCTTGGGGTTCTGTTAATCACCCTGGGACAAACCCTCAGGGTGATCAGCGTTATCATAGTTGGGGCCGTGTACATATTATTAACGGCTATGTAGCGGACGCATAGCGCATAGCGCTAAGCGCAGAGCGTAAGGATTCAGAGGTCAGAAGTCTGAAGTCAGAGATCAGTTAGAATTCAGGAATAGCGCGATAAGAATCGAGTTACTCTCACTTACTGGCTACTTAATTCTATCAATCGGCCTTGCACCTTGCGCCCTGAGCCTTATGCCAAGAGGAAGCGAGAACTATGGCAAAAGCAAGAAACCTGATGATACTGGGAACAGGTTCGGATGTGGGAAAGAGCATCCTTGTGGCCGGCCTGTGTCGGATTCTCAAACAAGACGGCTATAGGGTAGCTCCATTCAAGGCCCAGAACATGGCACTCAACTCCTTCATCACTCCGGAAGGGGGCGAGATGGGCCGGGCTCAAGTAGTACAGGCAGAGGCAGCCGGCATTGAGCCACATGTTGATATGAATCCAATTCTACTGAAGCCCACGTCCAATGTTGGTTCCCAGGTCATATTGCACGGCAAGGTAATCGGTAATTTTACGGCAGCAGAGTACTATCAGAAGAAATCTGATCTGGTAACGCAGGTCATGGAAAGCTATCGTCGCCTGGAGGCACAATACCAGGTCCTGGTATTGGAGGGCGCGGGCAGTGCAGCAGAAATTAACCTCAAGGATAAGGACCTGGTAAACTTTTCCATGGCGGAGCGGGTGGAGGCCCCAGTGTTGTTGGTGGCAGACATAGACCGGGGAGGAGTATTTGCAAGTATAGTCGGACATATGGAGCTTTTCACGCCAGCAGAGCGGGACCTGGTAAAAGGGTTAATCATCAACAAGTTCAGAGGAGACCCATCCTTGCTTCTTTCCGGGGTGGAGTTTCTCGAGACTCGCACCGGCAAGCCGATTCTGGGCCTGGTGCACTATTTTACGGATATCCACATTCCCGAAGAAGACAGTGTTGCCCTGGACCTCAAGATGAGGGCGCCAAAAGAGAGACCACAGGAACAGGTGCGGGTTGGTGTTATCCGTCTGCCGCACATTTCAAACTACACGGACTTCGACAGCCTCGAGCAAGAGCCAGCAGTTAGCCTTACCTATTTCACTGCTCCCGAGCAGGTTTTTGATATGGATCTGGTGATTCTACCCGGCAGCAAGAATACCCTCAACGATCTTCGTTATCTGCACAATCAGGGCATTGCTGAGGCAATCATTTCTTTTCATGCCAGAGGCGGTACTGTGGTGGGCATTTGCGGTGGCTATCAGATGCTGGGCCAAAAAGTGCTGGACCCTATGAGGGTGGAGAGCGACCTCCAAGAAATAACCGGCCTGGGCCTGCTGGATATGGAGACAGAACTATTGGGAGAAAAGGTGACCACTCAGGTCAGGGCCAGATTGCTTTGGCCAGAACTGGCTGATCCCGCTGACCAAGTGCACGGCTATGAAATCCACATGGGACAGAGTCGGGTTCTGGGGCCAGCCACTCCCCTTCTGGAAATTGTGGAGCGCAATGGTAAGCCGGTGCAGGTCAAGGACGGCCTGATTTCCAGCGACGGCCGCGTCTGGGGAAGTTACTTACACGGCCTGTTTGATAACGATGGTTTGAGGCACCGCCTCATTAGTCGGCTCATGAGTGTTGATGATGTGGAGCTAACCAAGGAGAGATTGGGATCTTTCCGTCGCTGGCAAGATGAGCAGTACGACAAGTTGGCCTCGCATCTTCGCAACTACCTAGACATGGATCTCATCTATCAAATCATCGGTACTTGAGATTTATCCCCAGAAAATTGAATGAAAAACCACACTCCTTATCCAGACCGCGACCCCCACCGCTGGATGGTTTTTTCCATCGTCAGCGTGGTGTACTTTTTCGTCTATTTCCACCGGGTGTCCACTTCGGTCATTGTCTCGGACCTTTTAGAATCGTTTCACACCAACGCGACGGCGCTGGGCTTCATGTCGTCCTTGTATTTCTATCTCTATGCTTTTGAACAGCCGCTTGTGGGATACCTGTCCGACCGGATCGGGCCCCGGCGAGTGATCGGCTACTGGTCCTTGGGGGCTGCTGCTGGGTGTTTTCTTTTCGGCATGGCGCCGAACATCGGCTGGGCTTCAGCGGGCCGGGCCCTTATCGGACTTGGCGTCGGTGGTGTGTACGTGCCGGCGGTCAAGGCTATCTCCCAGTGGTACAGAAAGAATGAGTTTGCCACTATGATCGGCCTGCTCATGTCCATGGGCAATCTCGGGGCCGTGATTGCCACCACACCCCTTGCCTGGGCGGCCGGTACCTGGGGGTGGCGGTCCACATTTTTCCTGATTGGCGGGATCACGGTGGGATTGGCATTTGTGACGCTATTGCTCACCCGAGACTATGCCCTTCCCCCAGAGCCGGTTCAGGTAGAGCCCGTCACAGCCTTAGGGAGCAATCCGGGTTCTAGAGCAAAAGTATTCAAGGTGCTGGCATCCAGGCAGTTCTGGATCATTGCGACAATTTTTTTCGGCATATACGGTACCCTGATAACCCTGCAGGGGCTGTGGGCAACGCCGTTCTTGATGACAGTTCTTGGGATCGAACGCATCTTTGCCAGCAAATTGAACATGCTGATCCCCGTGGGCGTGATCATTGGTGCGCCCTTTTTCGGCTGGCTGACCGACCGGTTTTCACTCGGCAAAGGAAATACCCTGATCGCAATCCTGACCGTGTATACTTTGACCTGGATAGGAATGAGTTTCTTCTACAGTCAGTTGGGGATCGCCGGTCTTTCCCTGGTGTTGCTAGTGATGGGCATTACCACGGGCGGGTTCATCAGCACGCTGTGGGGGATAGTCCAGGAGAACACGCCTGAAGAAATTATGGGCCTGACCTCCGGGTTGCTCAACC
>CAMYLW010000360.1 GCA_947259475.1 Thermodesulfobacteriota bacterium | reverse complement strand
TTGCTACACACAGTGCGAGATTGGACAGCCTTGGAGAGATGAATGGACTATAAAAAAACGCTCAATTTGCCTCGAACGGACTTTCCCATGAAGGCCAACCTGGCGAAAAGAGAGCCGGTCATTATGGAGAAGTGGGAGCAGCTGGATTTGTACGCCAAGCTCAGGAAGGTGAGCAAAAGCCGACCACGTTATGTGCTTCATGACGGTCCGCCCTATGCCAATGGTCATATTCACCTGGGCACCGCGCTCAACAAAATTCTCAAAGATATGATCGTCCGCTCCAGGCAGTTCATGGGCTACGACAGCGTGTATGTTCCAGGTTGGGATTGTCACGGGTTACCCATCGAACACCAGGTAGAAAAGGAATTAGGTGAACAGCGGCAGGGGATGAGTCAGTTGGAGCTGCGACGTCGCTGTCGTGCTTATGCTGAAAAATTCATCGATATCCAGCGGCAGGAATTCAAGCGCTTGGGCGTGGTGGGTGACTGGGAGAACCCCTATCTGACAATGTCGTATGACTATGAGGCTACCATTGCCAGGGAACTGGGAAAGTTTATTGCCCGGGGCAGTGTGTACAAGAGCAAGAAACCAATTTACTGGTGTAGCTCTTGTCGCACTGCACTTGCTGAGGCGGAGGTAGAGTATGAGGAGCACCGTTCGCCCTCCATTTATGTGAAGTTTCCCCTCATCGACGACCTCGGCCAGAAGGTGTCAGCGCTCAACGGCCAGAAGGTGTTTGTGATCATCTGGACCACGACGCCGTGGACCATCCCGGCCAACCTTGCCATTGCCCTCCACCCGGACTACGAGTATGCGGTCGTAAGGCTCGACGATGAAGCGTGGATCATTGCGGATGGATTGGTGGAGGAAGTAATGGCCAAGGCCGAGATCTCCGATTATGAGATCCTGGCTCGGTTAGCCGCTGCAGATCTGGAGGGTATGAAGTGTCACCATCCTTTTATTGATAGGGAGTCGATTATAGTGCAAGCACCGTATGTGACCCTTGATGTGGGCACAGGTTGCGTGCACACCGCGCCCGGTCACGGTCGCGAAGATTTCGAAACTGCCTTGAAATACGATCTGGAGGTGTATTCTCCAGTGGATGATGACGGCTGTTTCACGGCAGACGTACCCCACTTCGCCGGTCAGTTCGTGTTCGATGCCAATAACGGCGTCAATGAAAAGATCGCCGAACAGGGAAATCTGGTAAAAAAAGAGAGCATAACCCATACTTATCCCCACTGCTGGCGCTGTAAGGAACCGGTTATCTTTCGCGCCACTGAGCAGTGGTTTATAAGTATGGAGTCCAATGATCTCCGGCATAAAGCGTTGCAATCAATTGAAAAAGAGGTGGAGTGGATACCCAATTGGGGTCAGGAGCGCATTTATGGCATGATTGAAAATCGGCCAGACTGGTGTATTTCCAGGCAACGGGCCTGGGGTGTACCCATCACCGTCTTCTACTGCCAGGAGTGTAACGAGATTCTGGCGGATTCCGCAGTGCAGGAACACGTGGTCTCCCGATTTGCCGAAAAGGGGGCCGACATCTGGTTCTCTGAAGAGGCTGTGGACTTACTACCGGCAGGAACAAAATGCAGCGAGTGTGGCGGCTCCACCTTCACCAAGGAAATGGACATCCTGGACGTATGGTTCGACTCCGGTGTGAGCTATGCCGCGGTGCTCGAGCCGAGGGAGGATCTCCACTCGCCGGCTGATCTTTACCTGGAAGGGAGTGATCAGCACCGGGGTTGGTTCCATAGCTCCCTCCTGGCAGCGATGGGTACTCGGGGCCATGCCCCTTACCGTACGGTGCTCACCCATGGGTTTGTGGTGGACGGTACGGGTCGCAAGATGTCTAAATCACAGGGTAATGTCATTGCTCCACATGAGGTCATCGAGAAGTATGGAGCCGAGATCCTCAGGCTTTGGGTGGCGGCCGAAGATTATCGGGACGACATCCGGATCTCGGAAGAAATTCTTCAGCGGCTTTCTGAGGCGTATCGACGCATCAGGAACACCTGTCGCTTTCTCTTGGGAAATCTGAACGATTTCGATCCTGAGCGGGACAGGGTCCAAGTGGCTTCCATGGATTCGCTCGATCGCTGGGCACTACATCGGCTGCAACAGCTGCAGAAGAGAGTTGTGCAGGCATATGAACGCTTTGAATTCCACAAGATTTACCATGCCATCCACAACTTCTGTGTCGTGGATCTCAGTGCCTTTTACCTGGATGTATTGAAGGATCGACTCTACGTTTCCGCTGCTACCTCTGAAAAGAGGCGCTCGGCCCAGACCGCCATTTTTGAAATAGCAGTAACCCTCGTGCGCCTTATGGCTCCCATCCTGGCATTCACCGCTGATGAGGTGTGGGAGCATCTGCCGGCTTTTTCCGGAAAAAGCGAAAGTGTCCACTTGGAATTGCTCCCAGAGCCGGTGGCTGCTTATGAAGATGAGGCCGTAGAGAAGGAATGGGAGAGTATTTTGGACATCCGGGCAGAGGTAAATAGGGCTCTGGAACTGGCGCGAAAGAATAAAGAAGTGGGGCACTCTCTGGATGCAGAGGTTACTATCGGTATCAGTGGGCCGCTTTTGGAACGTTTGCGTGGCCAGGAGGACATACTGAGCCGGGTCTTTATTGTCTCCAAGGTGAGACTGGCAGAGGCAGAAAGCATTGAAGCCGGCGTAGAGGCTGTGGACATACCGGGAATGCTGATTCAGGTAAAACCAGCTTCAGCAGAGAAATGTGCCCGTTGCTGGGTCCATGATGAGAGCGTGGGCACTGATGCGGATCAACCCGAGATCTGTGGGCGGTGTGTTGAGGAATTAGAAGGGCAAAGCGCATAGGGCATGGAGCATGGGGATAAGGCGAGAAAAGCGGGAAAAGCGAGAAAGGGAAGAGCAGAGGACAGAAGACAGACGACAGATGGTTCAAAGTACTGAATATCGAACAGCAGAACAAGGAACCGCAGAATGATGA
>CAMYLW010000359.1 GCA_947259475.1 Thermodesulfobacteriota bacterium | reverse complement strand
TGAAAACTGGTGGAGGAAATTGATACCAACTCCTCTTTCCGCTCTCCCGCCAGTACGAAAAACTTCCAATTCTGCCTGTTCATTCCCGAGGGCGCCCACAGAGCGACTTCAAAGATCTTTTCAATGAGATCTTTTGGAACTGGCGTACTCTTGAACTTGCGAACACTCCTTCTCCCTTTGATGGCTTCGTATAGGTCCACGGTCCTTTCCTCCACTCAATGTTAGTTTCTGCAACTATCTCAGAATAAAGAATCCGAGCACCAAATCTAAGAGTTTCAGTGTTCGGGCAGGTACCAGGTTTCAGGTGTCGAGTGTCAGGTGTCAGGAAAAAAGAAACAGAGAATCTGAAACTAATCTTGCATCCCAATTCCAGTAAGCGGTAAGTCGTTAAACTCGTTCGAATCGTTGAAATCGTAAAATCGCGGCTGCCCATCGACGGGCTCAGCGCAGGGAAGCCGCTCCCACAAGAGAACCCCTGTCTTTTGATCTCTGACTTCCGACCTCTAAGTTCTGTCCTCTGTCCTCCACATCCATATAATTCGTCGTGGTCTCTGCCTTTCCCCTCTGACACCCGACACCTGAAACCTCCATAACAGCTCGCCATCTTTACCAGCAAAGCAATTGAACTCTGACCTGACTCTAAAAACCAGATTTGAGATGTTGAATAAAGCCTCCCATAAATTATTCCGCTTTTCCAGAAAAAAGTGGATTTTATTTTCTGAATGAATTTAACTATAGGACTTAAGCCATGCGGTGTGCCATAGCTTTAAGGCGAAAAGTTTATTATTATTAGCTATCCAAATTTCATCTGAGACAATATTTCCAATGGAGGAGGAGTATGAAGGATCTACAAATTAGAGGGGCAAGAACCAACAACGAGGCCCTGCTCACCTGGATTGAGTCCATAGCGCACCTTTCCAAGCCTGATAACATTCATATCTGTGATGGTTCCCAGGAGGAATACGACAGACTCTGTAATCAAATGGTTGATAGCGGCACGTTCATTCGACTCAATGAAAAAAAGCGTCCCAATAGCTTCCTCTCCCGTTCGGACCCGAAAGATGTGGCTCGAGTGGAAGGCCGCACTTTTGTTTGTCCCATCGATAAATCAGCAGCTGGCCCTACAAATAACTGGGTACATCCGGCTGAAATGAAAGAAAGATTAGAAGCTCTATTCGACGGCTGCATGCGGGGACGCACCATGTATGTCATTCCCTTCAGCATGGGGCCTCTTGGTTCTCCCATAGCCCACATTGGTGTAGAGATCACTGATTCTCCCTATGTGGTAGTGAATATGCGGATTATGACCCGAATGGGTCAGGCGGCTTTGGATGTTCTGGGAGACAGAGGAAGCTTTGTGAGGTGTCTGCATTCGGTTGGAACTCCTCTGTCACCAGGCCAGAAAGATGTGCCCTGGCCATGCGATCCGGAAAACACCTTCATCAGCCATTTCCCAGAAGAGCGGTCCATCTACTCCTTTGGTAGCGGTTATGGTGGCAATGCTCTTTTAGGTAAGAAATGTTTCGCTCTCAGAATTGCCTCGGTCATGGCCAAGGATGAAGGCTGGTTGGCTGAGCATATGCTGATCTTGGGGATCGAAAGTCCCAACGGCGAAAAAACCTACGTGACTGGGGCATTCCCCAGTGCTTGCGGAAAAACCAACTTCGCCATGCTGGTTCCACCAAAAGGATTTGAAGGCTGGAAGGTTTTCACTGTGGGTGATGACATAGCCTGGCTTAAACCTGGCCCGGACGGAACCTTGCGAGCTATTAATCCTGAGGCAGGATTTTTTGGGGTGGCCCCAGGAACTAACATGAAATCCAATCCCAACGCCATGTTGACCCTTACCAAAAACAGCATTTTCACCAACGTGGCCCTCACAGATGAGGGTGATGTGTGGTGGGAGGGCATGAGCGATGAGCCCCCGGCTCACTTGATTGACTGGAAGGGACAAGATTGGACCCCGGATAGCGGCCGGCCGGCAGCTCATCCAAATGCCCGGTTTACGGCTCCAATTCAGCAGTGTCCAACTTTCGATCCCCAATGGGATAATCCCGATGGTGTTCCCATAAAGGCATTCATTTTCGGTGGACGAATGAGCAAAAATGTCCCTCTTGTTTTTCAAGCTTACTATTGGTCTCATGGCGTATATCTAGCTGCTACCATGGGTTCTGAAGCTACAGCGGCGGCTGAAAAGGGTCTCCCACCAGTGAGGAGGGATCCCATGGCAATGTTGCCGTTTTGTGGCTACAACATGGCCGATTATTGGACTCACTGGTTAAATGTGGGTCGGCTTCTGCCCAATCCGCCGCGGATATTCCGGGTAAATTGGTTCAGGCGTGATGAAAACGGCAATTTTATTTGGCCCGGATTCGGCGAAAACATGAGAGTGCTGAAATGGATCGTTGATCGAGTTCGTGGCCAGGGCTACGGCGTCGAAAGCCCCATAGGCTACATGCCACGTCATGAAGACATTCACTGGGACGGGTTGGATTATGACCCGGAGACATTCTATGAACTTATGTCAGTGGATCGTGCAGAATCAACCAAAGAAGCTAGAGACCATGAAGAGCTGTTTGACAGGTTTTTTGATCGTCTGCCCAAAGAATTTATCCACCATCGTGAGCTGTTTAAATCCAGATTATGGCGCTCGCCTGAAGTATGGGAATTGGCAAGGCCAACATTTTAGGGCTGGCTCCAACGCTTGAGATAAGTCGGACTTTTTCCTTGACTCTAACAGGTAAAATACACTAAACTAGATACGTGGACCCGAGAAGCTCGTAAGCTGCTGTGATAGTCATTATACGGTAGCGGAGGGTTACTCGGGTCCGCTGCTTTTTGGTACCAATCGAGGAGATCTGTTAGCTCTTAGAAACACGCTTACCAACTGAATCCTCCCCCCACAAACTGTCTTCTCTGATCAATGGGTCCACCCTCTACCTCTCACAGAGATCACAGGGTTCTCAGAGAGCTCAAACATAC
>CAMYLW010000358.1 GCA_947259475.1 Thermodesulfobacteriota bacterium | reverse complement strand
ATTCCAGGGCCATTGTCGGTTATCCGGATAACCACTTCCCGGTCGGATCGTTCCTGCGCTACCTCTTCCTCCTGAATCACAATCAAACCGCCGTTCCCCATGGCCTCACATGAATTAACCAATAGGTTGACCAGGGCTTCTTTCAACTGATCAGGATCAGCCCAAATTTCCGGAAGGTTTTTTGAACGACTGACTTTAACCTCAACACCGTACGAATCAAATCTTTGCTCGAGAAGCTTGAGAGCCATGTCCACTAGATCTGAAAAACTGATCCTCTGCATCTTCAGTTTGGGTCTGCGGGAGAAGTCCAAGAAACTCTGAACGATGTTGTTCACATTGCGAATCTCTTCCGAAATTACTTTCAAGTCTTCTCTCTGGTTTTTGGAAAGGTCTTCACTTCGCTCCATGGAGAAGAGCCTCATCTTCACCGAGGTCAGAGGGTTGCGGATACTATGGGCCACTCCGGCTGCTAGCCTGCCCACAGTGGCCAATTTATCCGTCTCCCGCAACGTTTCTTCGATACGCTTACGCTCGGAAATGTCTCGAGCGATGGACGAGGCACCCATGATTCTACCGGTTTTGCCCTCGATTGGGGATACTGTTAAGGATACGTCTATACACTTGCCATCCTTCCTGACCCGTACGGTCTCATAGTGATGCACGCGCTCTCCCTGTGCTATTTTTCCAAGGATCTGCTCAATCTCATCCGGAAGGTCGGGTGGAACCAGGATAGAGAGGGAGCGCCCCAACGCCTCCTCTGCAGAGTAGCCATAGATCGACTCCGCACCAGTGTTCCAACTGGTAATGACACCATCCAGTGTCTTGCCGATGATCGCGTCATCCGAGGATTCCACAATTGCTGCCAGCTGAAACAGTGCTTCGTCGGCTTTTCTGTGCTCAATCGAGTGTTCTAGCCGTCTGGCAATAGCGTTGATCAAACTTCTCTCTTCTTGGAGAAATGGTCCCTCGTCTTTTTCAGGTTTTTCTTCCAAATAGTGGACTGCCAGGGTGCCGATTGGATTTCCATACACAATGATATCAGCTGTTTGTTTCCAGATGCTCTCCTCGAATTTAGCAGATCTAAACTCCTTCTCCTCCAAAACGATTCGAGCACAAGCGATTTCAGGATACTGCCAGCCAGAGGGAATCAGATCGACTGTACCCTGAATTATTTCTTCTATCGAGATGCCCGGCCTATCTGCAAGATCAGAGATCCGATAAAGGCAATTTAATTCTTTAACTCTCTTACCAAGATCTTGGGTGCGCTTCCGCAGTTCCTCCTCGGCTCGCTTGCGTTCTGTTTCATCACTGTAAACAGCCACAATCTCTCCAGAGGGTAACTTGTAGACATAATTCTCTCGCCATCCTTCAATCCTTTCATCTTTGTATATCCTAACTGGATGGTGTTCAGGCTTTCCAGTTGCCCATACCCTCTGGAAGACCTCAAAAAGACCGAAAGCGCTAATGCCCGGAAACATTTCTAGAACGCTCTTACCTATAAGGGCCTCTTTCTTAATATTTTCTAACTTTTCCGCAGCTCGGTTAACGTCAACGAAGATGAAATCGGCACCATCATTTACAGCCCCATAAATGGCGATAGCGTTAATTGCGTTCTTAAACATTGCTTTATATTTAGCTCTATTCTCACGGAGAGTATCATTCAGATGTTTGTGTTTATCTTTTAACGTTTCGAACTCAGCAATCTGATGCCGCAGTTCTACTAATTCATTTATGAGCTGATTCTTGCTTTTATCAATATCTTTCATATGTTTATCAAAGAAATGTAATAATGATTTAAGATGCCTACTTGAGCACTTTCTTGCTCTGGGTGTTTGTGAAGGATCCTAAAAAGAGAAAGGACGCAACTGTAATTGTGTACTAAAGCCTTCGGCCGCATTTATCATTCCATAAAATCCTGTTTATCATACATTCACCTAGAAAGACTGTGATGTCCTGAGGGGTAATTGTGTAACCATTGCAATATATATAATCGGATATTTTTTAAAGTATTTGGCCAGTTAGCTGTTGTCAAGTAAATTTTGAGCTTTGGGAATCTAAGCATCTAACCGCCTAGCCACAATAATAATAGCAGTTGTAATGCTGGGATGGCACTAAAGTGCGACGTACTGTTCAAGTACGCCTCGGATCCAACTCCCTGCGGTTGCCCGGTGGAACAGCCATCTCCGCGGTCTCGCGACATCAATTCATGAAACATCCGGGCTAGCCGAGAAAGTCTACGGGTTCAGGTGTTTGGTTCTTTCTTACGTGTTCAGAGCTTTTATTCAAGTGAATACCTATCAATGGTATCAGTCTCGCTGGTGTACTTCACCTTTTTTGTCTTCTGGCTGTCCTTCGGCATGCATGAACCGATGAGGGTAGGACCCTCTGAGGGTCTTTTCCACTAGTTCTTTCAAGTGGCCAATATTGTTTCCCGTCTTCTCCATAAAAGCTGCCGCTTCTCGAACAGCCGAGTGGCCCTCATACTCCAAAGAAGTTGTGTGGATGACTATCGGCATAGAAGGTTCTTTGTCTTGCAGTTGCTCCAATATTTTCACTCCGTCCACATATGGCATATCCAGGTCCAAGATTAAGAGGTCAGGCATCGCACCAACTCTGGTCATCTTCAATACCTCTCTGCCATCTTTCGCCAATATCACGAGGTAGCCCTCTGCCTCAAACTCCCTTCGAAGAAACCACCGAACGTTTCGATTTCGGTCTGCTATCATGATTATAAATGTGTCTCTCATGTGAGCTTTCTCCACAGTTGGTTTCGTCTCAAGCAAGAGCAACTGTAATGCCAAGATGTCTACGTTAATAAACTTATCCGCTAACTAGAAGAAATCAAAAGAGATTTTTGAAAGCGCAGGCCAATTTTTGACGCCGGTTTAATAAAGATGACTGTCAGAATTTCTTACAGGGCGTAAGGCCTAGCCCGGATGTTTCAGGAATTCACGCCTTGGCGTACCTGCGAGCACGGATATGGCCGTCCTTCCTGGCGTCCTCTATCCGGGCATATTTCTCACTTGGGCTGATTATAATTGTCTTGTCTGCTTATCTTGCAGGAGGTACGCAGCTGACAATATCTGCTGGAGACTCTGCTGAAGCGGCTGTTCGGTGCTGACTTGCAGGTGCAAATCATCCCCCAGTTCATCCAGCGGCTCAAATGCCTGCCGCTGAGCCTCCAAATGCTTGAGGCGGGCATCTGAAATCGACGATTTTGTCTGCCGCTCGGCGAGCCTCACACGTAACACCGCATCTGGACAGAGGCACTCCACAAAGATTACATTTGCCCCCATCTCTATGGCCAAACAACGAAACAATTCTCGATGCTGTCGTCTGCAAAAAGTGGCGTCCAGAATTACAGAATTGCCATGAAATAACTCCTCCCTCGCCAACAGCAGCATGCGCTCGTAGGTTTGGGCTGTAGCAACTGGCGTATAAATGCCCTCTCCAAACGATGCCACCTTTGGCTCTTTCGGGCTAAGACCGAAGTACTTCTTGCGGATGACATCCGAGTTGTGGATGGGTAGATGCAGCCGTTTTGCCAGTTCAGAAGCTATGGTGCTCTTGCCGCTACCGCTCAATCCGCAGATAATCCAGAGGGTCTGGCGGCTGAAACTGCCGGCATATCCATAGGCGAGCTCGAAGTAGCGCTGGGCTCTTTCCACCGTTAGTCTGGCCTTCCTTGCAGCTAATTCTCCTGTCGCCTGCCTCAGGCATTCCACCTTGCAGCGCACGTGAGCCCGGTAACACTTGTAGAAATCAAGAAGCATGAAGACTTCCGGATCGCTGGCCGCCCGGGCATAGGCGGTGAGCAGTGTATGGCCAACCTCTGAGAACCCATGATAGTCTAGATCCATGGCGAGGAAAGCTAGATCGGAGGCTACATCACCGTAGCGAAAACGGTCATTGAACTCTATGCAGTCTATGATTTGAATGCCATCCACAAAATATATGTGACCCAACCGCAGATCACCATGACAGTCGCAAACGCACCCTGCTTCAATGCGGCGTTGAAAAAGGTCTGTGTTGTTGCTGAGGAAAGCGCGTACCGCATCATGTATACGAGAGAAGTTATTCGGATCTAAAATTGAAGGTACGAAAGGTTCTGTCTGGGAAAAATCCTCCTCAACGTTGCCCTCTATAACCATCTGTGACCCGATGGCATCAATTGTAGGCCCGCGCCGGGCCTTTTCGTAAAAGCGCGCCAGAAACTGGACCAGCTTCTGCAGCATATCATCGCTCAGTTTCCCCCGCCGCAATAGCTCGAGCATAGTTTTTTTGCGAGGAAGCTGTCGCATCTTCACCGCATATTCCACTGGCTGTCCGGTACCATTGAGTGCGTACCCGCTCTGTTCTAGCGTAATGGCCACCACCTCCAGGTAGACCTGGTGGCTAAGCCGCTGGTTTAACAGGACCTCCTGTTCGCAGTAGTGATGTCGTTTCTCTAAGGTGGTGAAGTCCAGAAAGCCAAAATCAACCGGTTTTTTCAACTTGTAGACAAAGTCCCCGGTGAGAAAGACTTTTGAAATGTGGGTCTCTTCAATTTCAATGGTTTTGACGTAATGAGGATAGAATGCCGGGTTGCTTAAGGCCAACTCTACCCCTGCTCGATGGTTGGCCTCGGCCTCTCCTAAAGCTTTCCGCACAGGGCTACTTTTAGTATTAATTGCTTTCATGGGAGGAGATCCACTGTAGTAAGCCTTTAGAGGAGACCTACATAAACAAATAGGTGCTCTTATCAAGTGAGGAGAAGCCCACCCCTTTCCCTCATGGTCCTTGAGGGACGTTGTAAGTTCATGTGAATGCTCTTTTTCACAATGAATGCTACGGCAAAGGTCATGCCAAAGAAGATGGATGACCCAAGAGGATACCAATATATTAATTTCATAGGTTTTTCTGAATTCAACCCGTGATTTTCTCCGTGGTCCTAACTGAAAGCCTGTCAGCATTTTTTACAGACCGTAAAGTTCCTAATTATCTCCGCACACTCTTCGATTTGGAAATATAATGCAATTTCAAAGACATATACTGTTAAGACACTTGGCACAGATGTTTCATTCTCCTTATATTGAAAAGAGTCAATATGTTGCCTATCCC
>CAMYLW010000357.1 GCA_947259475.1 Thermodesulfobacteriota bacterium | reverse complement strand
GGAATCGAACACGGACACCCAATCGCTACAGCAGGCCTTGGAAAGCCTGCTGAACGCACCAGCTTGGCACAATGAAACCCTTAACATGAATGGTGCTGAAGTCTCTGCTTTGACCGTGGCGGAAGGGATTGCATGTGAGGAGTAGAGTGGGATCAGGTCTCCCTGGTCGGCGCTTAGAATTTCACTATCAGCTATCACGTCGCCGAGAATATGAACAGCAGAACCGCAGAATATCGAAGTGAAAAATATTTTCTTGTTTCTTTCAAAAACTTCTGCTGTTCGAAATTCCTTGTTCGATATTAGGTATTCAAAATAACAGGCTGAATTCCCCTCCAAGCTGGCCCGAGGACGAGGTTTCTAGGTCTAAATAAAATTGTATTATTCACCAAGTTTCTCACTGGCCTTGGCAGCCATCTTGGCGTTGAACTTTTCCGCGTCGATTACGAACCTGTCGTGAGTGCCCTCAGAGATAGTATCTACTCCATCGTCGGCAACGAGAGAAAAGCTCAGTTTTCTGCCCTCCACCTTTTCCAGCCTTCCTTTTACCGTGACGGTTAATCCGGGCGGTGTGGCTGCCACATGGTTTAGTTTCACCTCGATACCCACTGTCTGCTCATCGGGCCAATCAATGTGAGGATTGATGGCCTGAATACAAGCCCATTCAAACAATCCCACCATGAACCCCGTAGCCAGCACTTTTGGCATCACCTGAAATTCGGGAGATTCTGGATAAAGGTGAGGAACTGTTTTGTTCTCAGGAACCTTGAATCTGAACTCAAATGTCAGACCTGGTTTTAGCGAATCTTTCATGACAAACCTCCCTGTTAGTTTCCATTCTTTTTGTTGCCCATTCTCACCATCTCTGATAATTTAATATAATTCAAATTAATTGTTTTAATTAAATTCATTAGTGGTACTTATTTATAATGGAGTGGCAACAGATCATAGGTTTCTATCAGGTAGCCAAGCTCGGGAGCTTTACCAAGGCTGGTGATGCCACATTCCGCACTCAGTCGGCACTGAGCCAGCAGATCAAATCTTTAGAAGAAGAATTGGATTGCCAACTGTTTGAAAGGATCGGCAAGCGTAAGTTGAGGCTGACCTCTGCTGGAGAAAGGTTCTTTGAATTCGCAGAGGCAATTTTGGAAAACTATGACTGTCTCAAAGAGGATTTAAGCGAGCTCCAAGGGTTGCAAAAAGGGCGGTTGCGAATAGCCGCTCCTTTTACAACCCTCTATCATCTGGTTCCGGAAACACTCAAAGAATATATTAAGCAATTTTCATATGTTGAACTGACGATTCTTGACCGCTCGCAGCAGGTCGTTATCGAACTGGTAAGAAATGGGGATATTGATCTTGGTTTTACGCTGGAATCAGAGGTCCCCAAAGATCTCTCTTTGCTTCGCTGGAAAAAGGTGGAAACTGTATTGATGGTACCAGTCGGCCACCCCTTGGCCGAGGCAGAGCGTGTTACCTTGAGGCAGATAGCCAAATATTCACTTATATTGCCTCCGAAGGACCTCAGATTCACCTGTCGCAGGATACTGGAAGAGCGGTTTCAGAAACTCGGACTTGATTACCAGATCGTTATGGAATCTTCAAATGTTGAGCTGACCTCTCTCTATGTTGAGATGGGACTCGGCATTTCTTTCGCCACCGTGGTGAGGGATCTACCAGCACTGGAAAAGAGAAATCTGGCCTTCATTCCAATGGATACATTGCTCAAACCCGACTTTATCGCTGTGCTCATGAGGAGGGACAAGGTTCTTACCTCGTACAAAAGTGCTTTCATCAACATACTATTCGGCGCAGGGGTGGATTAGCCCGGATGTTTTATGAATTGCAGTCGCAGACCGTGAAACTGGGAACCCGCTTGTCGCAGATGCCGCTTGCGGTGCGGGACTGAGCGGAGTGCAGCGAGCGCGAAGAGGATGGGTGTGCCACTGGGTCGACGATTGTGGAATGCGGAATGCGGATTGAAAATTCGCTGAAAAGCTCGTGAGAACCAGAAAACAAATGGCAAAATCTGAACTGTAAGTTAGATATCATCGACCGTGCTCAAAATCCGAAATTCAAAATCCGAAATCCAAAATCGAAGCCGAGGCGTACCAAAACGGTACGTCGCAGGGTTCAACACCCGAGGACGCCCGGGAGGACGGTTATTGATTGCGGATTGCGGATTGCGGATTTGAGGTTGCAAAAGACCAAGTAAGACAAAGTAAACGGTGGAAATTATAGTTGCATTCTTCTCTTACTCAAATAATCAGTTTGGATAAGACGTCCTTCAATCTTAAATCTGAAATCTCAAATCTGAGATTCTGAAGTGGTCGCAGTCACGCCAGGGCGTGAGTTAATGAAATATCCGGGGTAAACAGCAATTGAGTCATAGAAGCCCGCATTTTCGAGGTGGGTGAGAACTTGTCTGTTGAAATCCGGTTTACCTGAAAATGCCAGCTTCTGTGACATGGTCGAGTTATGCAACATCGAAAACCTGGTCCTTTGGGTCAGGTCAGAGTTCAAAGGTTTGGTCGGTAAAGATTGCGAGCTGTTTTGGAGAATTGGAGTATTGGCAAAAGCGAAAGCCCAAATTTCAACTTGAATTGGTCCTTTCATTACTCCATTACTCCACCAATCCATCACTCCAGCAGACTGCCGCAAGAGGGGAAAGACTATTGAAGCCCCCTCAGGGGGCAGCCCAAAGCCTGGACCTTTGGGCCTGGATTCTTTGTTCAAACAGATGAAAGGAACGACAGAGAAATGACCCAGGTTAAGCAACAGCCAAAAGACGGATCCCGGAAAGCCTGCTATCCACGGCCTGAGGCAGAGTTTCCAATATTTTTGTTGGGTACCGGTAGATGCGGGAGTACTCTCCTGCAAAAAATCCTCAATAGTGTCGACAATGCCATGATTTATGGGGAGCATGGCGGTTTTTTAGAACAGATAGCGACAGCGTATTTTCTCAATCTTGAAGACAAAATGATCGAAAAGTACATAATGAG
>CAMYLW010000356.1 GCA_947259475.1 Thermodesulfobacteriota bacterium | reverse complement strand
GGTGGCAGGATACCGCTTCAATGGAAAACAGAATCACTCGCACCAGTATATCAAACCTGGCTCTCCATATAGGTCAGGACTTTGCCAGATCCTGTACCGCGACACAGCAGTTGGTTTCAGCCTCCGAACCAATCCTTCATCCTGGCCAGGTAACTGCCTTTCATATGCCGGGACTGCTCAACGGTGGGAACTTTAGGGTCGAAGTCCCTGAATTCGACTTTGGGAACTCCACCGGGAAAATAAAGCAATGCCAGCGGAGTGCCGGGCCGGATGGCGTAAACACCACCGCCACTGACCAGCTTTTCTTTGAACGCTTGTTGGTGAATTATCATGTTGATATTAAGTTTCTGTTTCACCTTGTTGTTTAAAGGCAGAATCCCTTCCATTGCCTTGAGCCCGCTGACATTTTCAGGAGTGTAGGGAAACGTGTTGAGGAACAGGGGCATACAGGGCTCATCCGTGTGCAGGAATACCCTGATACCGATCTTGAAGCTGAGGTAGTCCGAGAAAGCAACTCCCATCTGGCCGACAAGGTCGTGGCCTTCAATCTCCATCTGGTCCGGATTGCAGTGGATCTTGATTCTTTTCTCATCCTTGGGCACACCGATGTCAACCTGCGAAGGGCACTTGATCAGCAGGGAATTCTTGAACAATGTTACGAACGACGGACATAGCGCTGCTGTTAGCCTGTCACTTTTACTGGCCTCGGTGATCCACCTGGGTTTGTTCCTTCGACTTTCGACAACGAATTCTTCCGGATTCTGCACCAGGAAGGGATTCTTGGATTCGATCACTAAATTCATCGTCTGATTTCTCTTCTATTGCCCGCTCCCAGACCACGTGGTGCCGGGAAAAACCGATTCCTTCAGAACATGCATTTTCGAGGCTGTGCGACCCGGGTCGCGTATGGGAAGCATTAAACCTATTCTGCCAGTTGTTGCAGGTATTTAGAAGCTCGGGCTAGATTGGCCCGAACATTGAAACAGTCGGCGCTGGTGCAATGTTCGGTCTAGTCAGACAGGCCGCTAGCGAAAGTAAGCCGTGTGATCCACCGGATAAATTTCCTGTTAAGTCAGGAAACTGTTAAGTCAGGACACCCAATTCTTCATAACTAAAATCAGGATAACTAAATAAAGTGAAAAATCAGGATGCCCAGGAATCGCACTAGGTTATGCCCTATCAGCGCGACATCGGTTGCGGTTTTGGTGTCCTGACTTTTTTATTTTCAGATCACAATGGCCTTATTCTCAAAGTATTGTGGGCAAAGTACGCCAATCAAAGTAAGGTTTTGTAAAATCGCTTCGGATTTGAGAGGATAAAAAGAGGAAAAACATTCTAACCAATTGATATACAAGGCAGACGCCACTATTGCTGCATCAGCGGTGTGTGTGAGGCTTGTTTTGAAACGGCTGGAGATGACATCGGGGAAAGTGTAACTTAGGAAGTCGCGGGTGACTATATTGCACTTGTGAAAGATTGAAAATCGAGTATAGGATGCCGATTTCAGTGGTGGTTACTCAGTGGGCGACAGTGTGACTTTCACCGTTACGTTCTATGACTTTTTATGCCAAAACTCTGGTAGTTTTGCCAGTAGTTGGATCATGCTATTCGTGGGATCGTACTCTCGACATGTGAGCCAGGCGTATCGGCAAGTTAACTTTTTCAGACTGCTCAAATCTGAGTTTGATTCTCAAGCGACTGCCCTGTTCCATTTTGAGAACGCACTTTTCCTGAGGTCCCTGTAATGTTTCGCCCTTACCAGATGCCTACCGAGATGGAATAGATTGCTGACCGCAGCATGGGTACCCAAGAATCGCTGCGCCTGTCTGGTCGACTTGAACTTACGCATCCCTCGTTCCCTCACCCTAGTAGCCTCGTGCGATTGCTCCGCTCGATTATTGGCGTACTGCGCCGTGTCGTGAATAGAATCTGGTATCAGCTCCCGGTGTGCAACGCCATAGCTTCGCAGTTTGTCCGTCACGATCTTCCTGGGCTCTTTGCCATGTGACTTGAGAAGACGTTTGAAGAATCTTTTAGCCGCCGCACCATCTCGCCGGGCCTGCAAATACACATCAACTACCTCGCCATCCTGGTCGACCGCTCGCCACAGGTAATGCTGCTTGCCTTTGATCTTCACGAACACCTCATCAATGAAGAATGTATCGCCGTAGCCTTGATGCTTTTGTTTCAGACGCCGAGTGTATAGCGCTCCGAATTTGATACACCAGAGGCGGATCGCTTCTCGGCTGACCGTTATACCTCGCTCTGCTAGTAGATCTTCGATATCTCGATGGCTCAGGTTGAACCTGTAGTAGAGCCAGACGGCGTAGGAAATGATATCTGGAGGGAATCGGTGACGTTTATATGTATTCATGAGCCGATTCTAGCAATTTGGGCGGCTTAATTTGGCAATACCCCATTCATGGGTGTCTCCACTTTTATCTTCCACTTTTATCCAGTCGTTGTTCCAATCGTGGGAGAAGAGGAATATGTCTGTGATGCCGTTCGGGACGTCCCTATTGGCAACGAGCTTCTCAATCAGATGGCTACGGGTTCGCGAGCCCTCGCAAAGGCCCCGTTTGTCGAACGGAATGATGTAGAAATCGGCTTCCGAGCCGTCGTCGTACCGTCCTGTACGGGCCTAAAGGCAGGCTATCTGGTATCTTGGTCTTCTCGTTTAACGTATTGCTGTCACTACCTCGCTTAACGCGACTGTCTGCTCGAAACTGATTCCATCTGCCTGATCGAGCCGCTCTCTTAGATCATTTACCATACGTTTTGAGAAATCATTCCATAGCTCTCTTTCGACCAGATATACATCCCGGCCAAAGTGAAAGTGAGGTATACGAATTCCTCCGGGAAACGGCCAAGGCCATATCCAATCTTTTTGGTGTGTAGTCCTTTCCATCGTCGCTCTTTCTGAGCCCATTTCTAACTCAGCCATGTGAGTTGGTGCCTGGTAGTAGGGAAAGGCATCCATTTCAAGTGCTTTAAGATCAT
>CAMYLW010000355.1 GCA_947259475.1 Thermodesulfobacteriota bacterium | reverse complement strand
GGTCGGCAGGATGCTCGAGTGGAGAGGAGCCCTATAGTCTGTTGATTCTCTGGCAGGAAAGTTTTGCCAGCTCAGGCCGCGAGCTGCGTTTGCTGGCCAGCGATAGTGATAAGCGTTGCCTGGAGAGGGCTCAGCAATGCCGCTATTCTGCCAGCAGCTTCAGAGAGATGCCACTCTATTTGCGGCGGAAGTATAGCACCAATGAAGGGGGGACTTTCTCTCTATCCCAGGATTTGCCGAAGCGGATTAAGTGGATTGAGCACAACTTGATCTGGGAAGAGCCACCAGAAAATAATCACCTGATTTTCTGTCGCAACCTGGTTTACACTTACTTTACTGATTCGCTCCAGCAACTTATTACCGAACGATTGCATCATGTCCTCAAACCCAAAGGACTATTGGTGGTAGGTCGCAAAGACCGATTACCACCAGGCACAGAAGGACTCTTTCGGCTGGCCGAGCATCCTATTTATGAAAGGGTTGATATTCATGAAATAATCTAATCGTAATTCGCATGGGGCATTAGAAATTTCGGATTTGTCCTGCGGACTCCCACCCTTCGGGCGGGTTCCCGGTTTCGGATTTCGGATTGAGAATTTAGGACAAAGAAAAGTTAAATATTCTTAGAATAGAATATCTTCATGATATCCCTTGACAGGTTATTGCTGGTTAGGTAAAAAGAGACGTTGTGGGAGACGCCCTGGCTGGAGTCGAGCCGGGGCTTTCCATTTTTCTGAAGAACCCCTAATATTGCAGATCCCGCCATCGGAATCGGGAGAAAATGCGCTTCTAAGGAGGAAGTTAACTATGGATCGCTTTCCCATAACTCGGGAAGGATATAAGCGCTTGCGCACCGAGTTGCAACGCCTTGAGAGGGAAGAACGGCCTCGAGTTATCCAGGCGATAGCAGAGGCTCGTGAGCATGGCGACATCAGTGAAAATGCTGAGTTTGAGGCAGCCAAGGAAAGGCAGGGTTTAGTTGAGGGCAAAATCAACGATCTTCATTCTAAGCTCGGCCAGTGTGAGATAGTTGAGGTGTCGGAGGGCTCAGTTGACCGAGTGATCTTCGGTAGTACAGTGGACCTGGAAGACCTTGATACCGGAGAAGAAGTGCGGTACCGCCTAGTGGGACCATATGAAGCGGATCTGGCTCAAGGCACGATTTCAGTGACATCACCCATCGGCCAGGCCCTTATAGGCAAAGAGGCTGGAGATGATGTTAGGGTTCAAACCCCTGGTGGCGTAAAAAATCTCGAAATCCTTGATATCGATTATGCGGAACAATCCTAAAGAGCAGGCTAGTCTGGAAAAACTAAGGCAAATTCTGGAGACCTTGACAGAAGAGGTGTCACCGCTTTTTCCGGATGATTCAGCCCAACTGAGTTCATGGCGTCGCAGTCTCGAAGCCGTATCTGAGTCTCTACAAGATCAGACTTTGAGGATCGCTGTTGTGGGGCCGGTTAAATCCGGCAAGAGCACTTTCATCAATTCAATGCAGGG
Source organism: Thermodesulfobacteriota bacterium (assembly GCA_947259475.1). Taxonomy (GTDB): domain Bacteria; phylum Desulfobacterota; class Syntrophobacteria; order BM002; family BM002; genus BM002. Next base: position 2,155 of record CAMYLW010000355.1, on the reverse strand, counting down.
TCGAGATCTGCTCAAGAGGGGCGCTGGAATCGTTACCGCCTTTATCACCCGCATTCGTGTAGGCCCGGAGGAGAAGGGGTGGGTTGAAATCAAGTCCTGGGAAGAAATAAATGCAGAAGTCAATGAGGCTCTGTCTATGGTGGCGCTGCCACGAGGCCTTGAAGGAATTGAGTCCATAGACTTGCGCCGGGATGAGGATCGCCACACCCTGCGCCAGTACGTCCAGGAGCTCAAACAGGATAGCCTGGCGGGCCGCGAAACATTCGATCCCAACATAGTTCTGATCAACGGTTATTTGAACGGATATGGTACGCTGAGCGGTCACGTCAAAGATGAGCCGGTTCTGTTGGAATTCGATGCAGATGAGCTTGATCGACATCAGGATTTTGTCAGCCAGGAATCGCAGGCAGTATACCTTCGGGATATGGAACTGCAATTACCCATATCGTGGTTGGGGGAGATGGTGGAAATCGGTGACTGTCAGGGTAGTGATTCACCCAATCCCCTCCATTTTGCCATGCTGCAGGAATACTTACTTGGCAGTCACTGCATTCTCTACCTTATCAGCAGCCGGGTAGGGATTCGGCAGGCTGACTTGAAACTCATCGAAGCCATAAAAATACTTCGACTGCTTCCGCAGACACTCTTCATTGTCAATATTGATTTGGACGAACACGGCAACATGGAGAATCTGGAAGGACTTCAGGAGAGGATCGCTGAAGAGCTTGGTCTGCTGGTGCCAGAAGCCAAGATTTACGCTTTCTCTGCCCTGTTTCAGCTACTGGAGACAGCAAACAGTATGGACGAGTTGTCCCCACGTGAAGGGAGACGGTTGGAGGGCTGGCATGAAGAGCAGGCAATGGTGGAGCTCTCGCGGCATGGATATGAGGGTTTTTGTAATGATTTAAAAGAGTTGGTGAATCTGGAACGAGGTCGAGTTCTTCACGGGTCCGTTTTGAGCCACCTGCAACGGGTTAGCCAAAGCATGAAAGACTCGGTTAATACCCGGCAGAGACTACTGTCCAGAGACCAGGAAGAACTTGAAGCTTTGGCTGATGAGGTCAAAGTCCGCCAACAATCTGTGATGGCGGCTCTTAGCACTGTTGAACATACCTTGGACGGGTTGCGCAATTCATTGAAGGAACAAGTCAGGTCTGCGGTTGATTCCTATTTTGACACCAAGTACGGCCCGATCATCACTGACACCATGCAATTGGTCGAAAACTATCAGGTAGACAGTTTTGGTCAGGGCAAACCGGAGGAAACCAGGAATTGGCTAACCAATCTTTACCTGTTTTATCAGGATTTTAGGCAGACGCTATCCAGGCATATCATCGACAAGGTCAATCTCAGAATTATCGACTTTGCCAAAAGCGAGGAAGAGCAGATCGAAAAAAAACTTATGGAGACGGCTACTGGCTACTGGGATCTGCTGGGGCAGGCGCTTCGACAATACCAGAAAACCTTAACAGACTCTGGTTTAACGCTGAGCCAGGTGGCACCAGAAACAATGCCGCAGCCGCAGAAGCCAGGGATAGCACCGCCACCCTTTTCTGCTTTTATCCTGCGTTCTGAAGCCTTAGGCCGGGGATCTCTATTGCTCAGGTTTGGTTTGAGACGATTGCGTCACCTTTTCTCAGGACTGAAGAGTCGGGTTCTCCGTCGGGACACAACAGAAATGGCAGGGTCTAACGAAGAGGTGTTTCGGGAAGCTGTTGCTCTCGTCAAGAAAGAAACTCAGAAAGAGCTGCTCAGCTCATTTAGAGACTATCGCCAAAACTTGAAGTTTGCCTATCTTTTTACCTTCATAGAGATGTACACTCAGGCCCTTATCCAGTTATTTCGAGATTTTGGCGATGCGACCATGGTTGATATCAGCCACATTCAGGAGGCGGCTCACAAAAGGGTTAGCAGCCAGAGTGATGTCACAGAGGATTTGGCCATTGTCAACCACCGTTTGCAATACGCCGAAGAGAACTTGCGCAACCTCGAGCAGAGTCTGGGGATCTCGTCATAGCCCGGATTATTCATGAAAGCGAAGTCAGTTCATGAATAATTCGGGCTAATGGTTCGAGGCCATGATCAGACCGGTGCATTCAAAAGACTTCGATGAGCTTTTGCAGATTGAGGCTCAGGCTTTTCCTAAGTCTCAATA
>CAMYLW010000354.1 GCA_947259475.1 Thermodesulfobacteriota bacterium | reverse complement strand
GGGGACCAACCTGGACTTCAGGATTAACCATCTAACTCCAATGAGCCAAAGGAAAAGGCAGGGCCATGGCTGACCCCACCTCTTATCCTTGATATTTGAGAATGACTAGAACTTAACCGTCTTCCCATAGGCTTCCGGCGATCCAGTCAAAAAGGTCGGTTGCCTCACGGTAATCACCTCCGCTGACAGTGGCTTTATCGCCACTGGCCTCATTGTGAGGCCTTCGCTGACGCTGGCCTTCTGGCCACGATGGACAGCACCTCTGCATTGGCACAGCGGCTTCGTTCAAAGGTGCTTTTATTGTTCGACTAATGTGCAATTCTGGTTCAATACCTTACATATATTTGTCATCGTTCTGGCAGCGAGTTCTTTCTCTCGATTTTTTTCAAGTTCCTTCGACACTCCTTCTTTATCAGGTATATTTGCTGTAATAACCATATTGGTTTGCCTCGTACGGACCTTGTTCACCTTGACACTAACTGTCTGCACACCATCCGTGGCTTCAAGAAATAGAATCTGAGGAGCCTTGTTCGTTATCTTAATTGTCCCATCACTTGCCTTTTCTTCAGCTACACTAACGACCGCATTATATACTTTCTCGGCCTCGACCTTTAACGTGACGGTTGCGACATACGCATCTCTCGTTTTGTAGTAATGCACTGCCGGAGGAATAATTATAGGGCATGCCAGCAGGGACATTACTGTCAGGAAAACTACCGGCAAACCAATCAACCTTAGTTTGATTCTACTTCTTGGAATGCGCACAACCATTTTCAACCTCCTTCTTGGATATCAATGGGAAAAAAGATTAACGGTGAGTGCCAGGAAATACCACGTTGACACTATACTCGCAGAAATGTCAGATACTTTCAAGCAGAGATATCTGAAGGCTTCGGGAGTACATCCTCTTGCGAAATTTGAACTAACACCACCCCATTGCGAGAGTGGAGATGACATCCGAGTCTGTTGAATAAGTCGTTTGAGAGGAGAGCAATCCTGTTTGAGATGCTCCTTTTGCTCAATCGAGCTTTTTATAGGTCTCTTTAGTCGGTTAGTGTTTTTCCTTTAGGTTCCTTTTTCTGGGATCCACCCACCCTGGGGCTCAATCTAGGTAAAGCCGTAGTTTGCGATTTTCCCTATGTTGTGAACCATGCAATAGAGCATCCACTGGATATTCACTTTGACCTTGCCCCTCAGAGTAAAGCGATCCATGCGCTTGTGTGTCCGGATGTTGGCAAAGACAGGTTCGGCTATGGCTATTCTGCGAGGATATATCTTGCGTCCCATCTCTGTATCAACCTTGCCGGCCATTCGCCTGGAAAGGTTGGTAAGCTGAACTGCAATGGGTACCCATAAGTATTTCCTTTTCGCACCTCGAGCAGTTAGACACTTGAGCTTCAGGGTGCAACCCTTACAATCCTTCTTTTCTGCCACATATATTCTGTAAACAAGGCCGTCTCTGTAGAGCTCCCTGGCCTTGACCTTGAGCCTTTTGCCATTGGGGCAAACATAGTGATCTGCGGCCTCATCATGGTGAAAATCTTCTAAGTGAAACTTTTTCCTCTTGGGCCAGTACCGCTTTTGGGTCGTGTATCTGGGATCCCTTCTGCGAAAGTATCTGTCAGGGATATAGGCGTCCAACTCCAGCTCTTGGCATTTCTTTATATTGCTTTCGCTGTGATAGTTGGTATCCGCCACAAAGATTGTGTCACTGAAGTAGTCCTCATCGTGGCCAATTGCCTGCATGTTCTCCTTGGCCCCTTGCATCATTGGCCCTACATGATCATGATCTGAAACAGTGCCAAAAGCCTCCCCATGGACCACCACCTGGTGCTTATCATCAACCAGGGCCTGGCCATTGTAGCCCTGGATGTAACCGTGAGAGGTAATCATCTTGGCAGACTCATTATCGGTGATGTTACTGGTGATCTCCTTGCCATTTTTCCCATACTTTTTCTCATTTTCACTCAGCCACTTCTCAATACGCTCGGCCTGCTTTTGTAAGCGTTCGATTTGTTTTTCTCGACTCGCTCTCCCTCGAAAAGATCCTGGCCCCAAGGAGTCATCATCTCCTTTGTCCTCCCGCTCATGCTCCTTTAAAAGCTGCTTCACCTTGGCCTCAAGCCTCTCCCTTTTCCTCTGCAACTTGGCATGGGTTCCACTCCATTGCCTCGAGGCATTGGATGGAAGTTTGACACCATCTAAGGCAAAGAAAGTCCCACCCAAAAGACCCTCCTCCTCGCAAACCAAAAGCACATCGCAAAACAAAGGCCCAATCTCATGCTTCATCGAGGATACAAAGGCAGCAATGGTACTGTGATCTGGCTTCTGACCACAAGTGAGCGCCATGAAGGTCACGTTCTCCCGGCAGGCTCGCTCTATCCTCCGCGAGCCCATAAGCCCCCTGGAGTAGGCAAACAGGACAATCTTCAAAAGAATCTTGGGATCATAGGCGGATCGACCCATCTCATCGTTCTTATACTTCTCATCAAAAAGAGACAGATCCATACGATTTTCTACCAGATAATGGATAGCAAACTCTAAAGTTCCAGGTGATAGTTGATCTTCTAAAAAAATAGGTGGCATTACCATCTGTTTGTAATCGTATGGTGTAAACTTTGCCATAACTAATTCAACCTTTTGTTAGTTATAATTTCACTTATATTATATATATCGATAGCTTATATCAAACGTTATTATAGATCTCTCACCCACTGGGTAACAATATCGAATTTCATCCCTCCTTTCGGGAATCCCAACGACTTGGGTTTAACTTGGCACGAACATCCTCCGGGTAAAGACGGCAGTTACCCAACCATCCTCCCCACAGATCCGGACGTGAGCGATTAACTCATCCGGTTCCTCGATAATCAGAGTTCGGCACACCTCTGACGCATAACTTTGCTGCCCTGCAGACTGTGCTAGATGTTGTGGACGATTCTGGGTTTCGGAAGTGGCCAGGTTCCACGGATGGTATCGAACTTCTCCCAGTTAATAGACCCTTTATTACTGCGACGGCTCAGCCAGTACCTCCACGCGCGTTCAGTGTGCTGGAAGACGATGGCAAGCACTTGGAAGTTACCCCGAATTCCGTAATATTGGTAATAACCACGCAGTTTCTGGCACAGAATCCGGTATTGCTCCCTGAACGGCAGGTGCCGGTACCTGCGGCACCACCGCCACAGATGCTTCGTAAACCGGAGAAGTCGTCTCCTTGCTGTCTTCCGCTTGATCAACCAGTAACCTCGACGTGATTGCCCCCAGTAGTGGGTAAATCCGAGAAAGTCGAATGTGCCGTTCCCTTTACCCAACTCTCCCCGAGAGCCCGGCTTCCTGAACTTAACCAACGCCGTCTTCTCTGGATGAATGGCCAAACCAAAGCGATCAAAGCGCTTCGGTAGGACTTCCATGATCCGGCGGACATCCTCCTCCAATTCGCAGCCAATGATGAAATCATCGGCAAACCTGAGGAGGAAGCAGCACCCTTTCATCCGGGGTTGGACATCGCCAACAAACCACTCATCCAGTACATAATGAAGGAATATGTTGGATAGCATTGGGGAAACAACTCCCCCTTGTGGGGTTCCCTTCTCTGGGTATGTCAGGATTTCTCCTTCCAGTACTCCAGCATTTAGCCATTTGCCAATCAGCCGCAATATTCCCCCATCGTTGACCCGCCGCTTTATAAACTCCCGCAGCAGACCTCTGTCAAGATTATCGAAGAATCCACTTACATCAGCATCCAGTATCCAGCCGATATTCATGTTCACACACTGCTCGCGAAGCTCGCGCAGCGCTTGATGCTGGCTGTGACCTTCCCGGAAGCCGTGGGAAAAACCATGGAAGTCTTGCTCATAGATCGCTCCCAACAGCATAACCACCGCCCTCTGGACGATTTTATCCTCGAAGGTCGGTTTGCCTATCCCACGCTTCTTGCTACCCTCGTCAATCCACGCCCGCTCCACAGGTGGAGCTATGTAACGACCGCTTCGCAGACGCTCGTACAGATCACTGAGGTTGTCCTCCAGGTTCTCGGCATATTTTCTCGCCGTCACCCCATCTACCCCAGGAGCTGCACTCTTGCGGGTCCTTCGATAGGCCTCCCGAAGAAAGTCCACATCAATCAAGTGTGCCAGCGTCGTGAACACCATATCCGGATACCGACCAGCCTGCTCCGCAATCTGCTGGAGTTTCGTTGATACGGTTTGTGACCTCGAAGTGCCTCCCATAGTTCCTTCCAGCAAAACGTTATGCCCGGCTTCTCCTTCCCTACAGTGGGTCCCTTGGGCCTCGGTTCCCCACCTTCCCGGCCAAGGACTTGCATACCCCCCTGGCCATCGGTACTATGATTAGCTAAGACTGCCAACTGCCCGTCTCGAGGTCCTTCGCTCTCGCTATCGTCCCCCGATACCCACTGTATGTAGGGAGACAGTCGGCTCTCCCGAGTTCCCGAGTTACCCCTGTGGGTGCATGCCCCGCTCTCGGACTCCGGTGGTGTCCTGACTACATCGCCACAGCCTTAGCTGGAGAGTTTCCGTCACGCACCCTTTCGGTAAGTGCGGCGGGTTCCTAGT
>CAMYLW010000353.1 GCA_947259475.1 Thermodesulfobacteriota bacterium | reverse complement strand
TACTGACCATAAGGCAATCTACCGTTCCCATTTTTCCTTGTAGTCCCGTCCTAAAAATGCCCGCTGCACTTCGTCATCTTCCAGAAGGTCCTCAGGACTCCCCTCAAGAACAATGCGGCCAGCCTCCAGGACGTAACCGCGATCGCAGACCTCCAGGGCAGCCAAGGCGTTCTGTTCCACCAAAAGTATAGTGGTCCCATTGTCTCGGAGCTCACGGGTCACACGAAAAATTTCCTCCGCCACTAATGGTGCCAATCCCAACGAAGGTTCGTCAAGGAGAAGCATTCTGGGTCTGGCCATGAGGGCCCGGCCGATGGATAACATCTGCTGCTCGCCGCCACTCAAAGTGCCTGCCCTCTGCCGGGCTCGCTCTTTCAGGATGGGGAAAAGGGCGTATATCTCTTGGAGTTGGGAGCTGGCCATACGTTTCTGCTCTTTCCTGGGCAGACAGTAAGATCCCAATTCGAGGTTCTCGGTGACAGTCATGGAGTTGAAGATTTGCCTCTGCTCTGGCACTTGCAGCAAGCCAAGACGAACCATCTTATTCGGTTCCAGTTTCTGAATTTCCTGACGCTCGAAGGCGATGGTGCCGGAACTGGCTGGGTGAATGCCGCTGATTACGTTGAGCAACGTGCTCTTGCCGGCTCCATTGCCGCCAATAAGAGACACCACCTCTCCCTGTTTGACATGGAAGGTCACCCGGCGCAAAACTTGTATATTGCCGTAAAAGGCCGATACGTTTTTTACACGAAGCATAATTGTATTCTAGTCTGTTGTCCGTGGTCCGTAGTGTCGAAAGCATAGGGCATGGAGCATGGGGCATAGAGTAAGGAGCCAGGAGTCAGAATCCAGAATTCAGGAGAAAAGCAATCAAAATAGAATTCCTTTCAATTTCTGGCATTTTCGCCGCGTCTCCGTCTCGCCGTTTCACCGCGTCGCCCTGAAGTGTCTAGTTCCTAGTGTTTAGTGTCTAGTATCTAGTATCTAGTATTATCAATCCCGCTGCCAGTTGCTATGTTGGTGGAACCCTTTGGGAACCGCCTCCTAAATACGCCCGGATTACCTCCTGATTGCTCTGAACTTCCTCGGGTAACCCTTCGGCGATCTTCATACCGTGGTGCAAAACCACGACTCTATGAGCTATGCTCATTACCAGGTTCATGTCATGCTCTACCAGAAGAATGGTCAGACCGTATTGCCGTAAGCCTTGAATAATATCGCCCATTTCCTCGGTTTCTCGGATATTGAGACCAGCGGCTGGTTCGTCCAAAAGCAGCAAACGAGGTTTGGACACTACAGAACGGGCAATTTCCAGACACCTTTGCTCTTTCAGGCTAATGCTGTCAGCTTTTCTTTCCGCCAATTGCTCGATGCCTAACTGCTCCAGCATTTCTCTGGCCTGAGTGCCAGCGCTCTGCTCCTCTCGCCGTTCTCCGGGCAAGTGTAGCATACCTTTGACAAAGCCGCTGCTCAACCGGTGGTGTAGCCCCAATAACACATTTTCCAGTACGGTCATCTCCTGAAATATTTGGACTGATTGAAAAGTGCGGGCGATTCTCTTGGTGGCTATCTGGTATGGCTTCATGCCAGTGATGTTCTCGCCATTCAGCAGAATCTGTCCACTGGTTGGTGGATAAACCCCTGAGATCAAGTTGAAAAGTGTGGTCTTACCTGCGCCGTTTGGGCCAATGAGGGATACAATTTCTCCGGAGTTTACAGCGAATGAGACCCCTGCAATTGCCAGCAGACCGTCGAATTGCTTGTTCACATCCTGGAGCTGTAATAATGTGCCATTTGTTTTCATGGTTTTTTATTAAGAGCCTATTCCGATACCAAAACTTTCTTTGACCGCTTCCGAGACCAGATCTTTACTAGCCCCGGTAACAAACCCTCCGGGAAAAACACCAACACTCCCATCAAAATCACGCCGTAGAGCAGGAGAGCATAATCACGCATGCCATGAAGCACTTCCGGCAAAGCCGTAAGCACCGCCGCTCCCAACAAACCTCCCCAAAGATTTCCAATGCCGCCCACCACCACCATGGTTACGACCTTAATAGAATAAAAAATGTCAAAGGTCTTGGGACTGATAAACGAGAGGTAATGCGCATAAAGGCTTCCAGCCAAAGAGGCATAGGCAGCACTGATGGCAAAAATGATTACTTTATACCTCTCAGTGTTCACTCCCATGGCATTGGCGACAAGTTCATTTTCATGAATCGCACGCAGAGCACGGCCCACACGTGAATCAACCAGATTAAGAGAAAAAATGAAAATGATGAGATAAAGCGGCCAAATCAACCAGTAGAAGTTAAAGTCACCCTGGATGGGGAAGGATCCCAGGTGGAGAGGAGGAATTTCAGCGAAGCCGGATGGTCCGCCAGTCCAATGCTCCATCTGGACCATCAGGATGTAAAGGATAATGTTGAAGCCCAGGGTTGCCATAACCAGGTAGTGACCAGCAAGCCGAAGAGTTGGTACACCCAGCACATAAGCAACCACACCAGTAAAGACCATTACCAGAACGAGAGTCGGCCAGGGCGGCGCGTTGTACGTGGCGGTAAGGATGGCTGACAAGTACGCTCCCATGCCGAAAAACGCTGCATGGCCTAACGAGATTTGACCGGCAAAACCGATTAACAGGTTCAACCCCAAGACTACTAATCCGTTGATGGCGATAATATTGAGTACCAGAAGGTAATAGCTCCCTTTGACCACCAGGGGAAGAAGGGCTACCACCGAGGCCAGAGCGCAAAAGGATATCCATTTTTTTCGAGTTTTAGACATAACGAGCTACCGTAGTTCGTGGCAATCAAAGCTAACTAGATGGCACAAGGCGCAGGGCGTAAGGCTCAAGGCACCATCAATTCAGGAATTTGGGGATTTAGGAATTCAAAACGCCGATTACTTGCACACGCGATCCCCAATTATCCTGTTTCAATTCTCTAATTCCCCAATCTCTCAATCCGAAATCCGCAATTCGCAATGTTGTTCCCTATGCTCCATGCTCTTTACTCCATGCCCTGCCTGTCCTGAGCTTGTCGAAGGATGCTC
>CAMYLW010000352.1 GCA_947259475.1 Thermodesulfobacteriota bacterium | reverse complement strand
CTCGCATATTTACGGTGGCCGACCACTACGACGCTCTCATTTCAGACAGGCCGTATCGGGAGGGATTGCCTCGGGAGACAGTCATTGGTTTCATAAAAGAGGACTCTGGTACCAAGTTCGATCCAAAGGTGGTAGAGGCCTTCCTGGAGGTGATGGCCCAGGAAGAGAGAGAAGCGGTATCGAGTTAGCGGGCGAAGAAAACAGGATTTTTTTCGGTGGAAAATTCCCTACAACCCCTGCAGTGGGACCACAGGGAATTTTCAGTTTGAGGTGGTATTGTTCTTTTTCGGGATTTATAGTAGTTAAACCCCAATATTGTATACCCACGCCGAGGAAAAACGCGAGTGAAATCAAAGAGCACCTTCATAGCGTTCGCGATTCTCATTCTATTTTTCGGAGCGCAATGTCAAAAGGAATTCACGATTCCCGAGAAGTTAATCGGGGTTTGGGTGACAGATGACCCAAAATACGTGGACCATCCTTTTGAAATCAAGAAGGGCACCCTCATTTTTGAACAGGGTCTGGGATACTTCGATTTTGATGTGTTTCCAATCGTGGGTTTGGAAAAAAAGGATGCGGATGGCGATACCTTATACATCATCCACTATCTCATTCGAGCAGGACGGAAGTTTGAGTTTTCTTTTTACTACACCCCAACAGAAGGGGGCGTGATCAGATTCAAGAACCAACCTGAAATGAAGTGGACCAAGAAGAAATCATAACCAGGATATTTCTTGTTACCGGACTCTCGGTCTGCCGAACTCTTTTTGTTGGAGATTAGCCCTATGCTTACAGAAAAACAAAAGCTAGAGGTTCTGACCAATCTAGGTACGGAACTCAACCAGGTCAAAGACCTTGACATTCTCATGGAGCACATACTTACCGAGGCCCGGCGGGTTGTGAATGCTGATGCCGGTTCCATATACATCCGTGACAAAGACGAGTTACGTTTCACCTATACTCAGAATGCCACGCTGCAAAGGAGACTGCCTTTAGGAGAGAAACTTATCTACAATATTTTTACGATTCCCGCAGACGAAAGTAGTATCGCAGGTTATTCGGCAATCACCGGTCAGGAGCTGAATATCCCGGATGTCTACACACTCGAAAGCACCGTCCCATATCGCTTTGACAAAAGATTCGATGAGACTGCTGGCTATGAAACCCACTCGGTCCTGGCAGTTCCGTTGAAGACAGTGAGGGAAGACGTCATCGGTGTCCTTCAGGTTATCAATGCCCAGAACGAACAGGGTAGCATCATGCCATTCACAGAGGAAGACGCCAAGATGATGGTTCATTTTGCCAGTATGGCCACCATGGCCTTGGAAAGAGCACAGATGACCAGAACCCTCATCCTGAGAATGATCCGGATGGCAGAACTGCGAGACCCCAAAGAAACAGGACCTCACGTCAACCGGGTTGGATCGTATTCCGTGGAGATATATGAAAGGTGGGCCAAGGAAAATAACATTTCTGCAAAAGAGATCCAGATCAAGCGCGATGTGCTGCGGATGGCTGCCATGCTCCATGACGTGGGCAAGGTTGCCATATCGGATCAAATCCTAAAGAAGCCAGCTCGTCTCACTGGCGAAGAATTTGACATCATGAAACAGCACACATTTTTCGGGGCGAGACTTTTTATTGACAAGAAATCAGATTTCGATGAGGCCGCAGCAGAAGTTGCCCTGAGCCACCATGAGTGGTGGAATGGCAAGGGTTATCCTGGACATGTCGATCTGGCGGCAACCGGGCCAGGACTGAGTTTCTCTGTGCAGCAACTGCAACCGCAGGGCAGAAAAGGTGACGAGATTCCCCTTTTCGGCAGGATTGTAGCCATAGCTGACGTCTACGATGCTCTGGCCTCCAAAAGAGCGTACAAGGAGGCCTGGGACGAGGCAGATATCATTAAAACCATGGAACAAGGTGCGGGGCAACAGTTTGATCCCGCGCTCATCGAGGTCTTCTTTTCCTCCCTGGATGTGATGAAATCTATTCAACAACGCTATCCAGACAAGGAAGAGTAGTCCTTTCTACATTTCTCATTACTGATTAAGCAATGAGAACCACAGCAGTACTCCATCGAAATCGAAAATACCAATTATTAACCACGGAGACACGGACCTAGTTTAAATCCGAAATCCGAATATCGAAATCCGAAACAAATTCGAATTACCAAAATCCAAATGACCAAAACACCAAATAATTCTTCTTTAAGTAGTTACGTTTTGAACATTTGATAATTCGGATTTTATTACACTCTCGAATCGCAACCAAAGGTTGCTCCTACATGACGAGCATCATATAAGTAATTCCTGTAGGAGCAAGCTCTGCTTGCGATAAATAAAAGGATAGTTCTTACGTCCTTTCATTTTAGACATTTTAGGCACTTTAGCTCAATTTAGTTCATTTGAGACGGTGCCTCTGTGGTAAATTTTCAATTGCGAAGTGACAAATGTTTATAGCGTTTACTCCACGCAATTACTGTCTGCGGCAGTCCTCGCAGATGCCATCAAAGCGGACTTCGACTCTTTCGATCAACCCTGGAAAGGAGGAGCGCTCAAGGGGCTCCGTGTCCAAGCTAATATGTTCGGGGCGAAGGCATTCCATTTCACCGCATTCTACGCAATAGAAATGGGAGTGCGGCTGGTGGTTGGCATTTGGGGCCAACCCGTAGCGAAAAGAGCGGTCGCCGGCACTAATGCGCTCAACCAATTTGTTTCCCACCAATAGGTCAAGAATTCGGTATACAGTGACCCGGTTAACATCCAGGCTTTGGTTCAAGGCGGCAATAATCTCCTGTGCACTGATGGGGTGGGGGCTGTTTCCGATAATTTCCAAGACACGCAATCGATTGGGAGTTTGCCCCAAACCACTATGTTCAATGAGGTTCACATAGTCACATTGATTGCACATAATCTTTTGCCTTTCTCATCTAGCCCGGATATTTCATGAATTACTTGCTGCGACCACGGATATGGTCATCCTTCCTGGCGTCCTCGGGTGTTCCTTCGACTTCGCTCAGGACAGGCTCCCCCTGCGACGTACCGTTCAGGTACGCCTCG
>CAMYLW010000351.1 GCA_947259475.1 Thermodesulfobacteriota bacterium | reverse complement strand
GTGAGTCGAACCTTGGTTATTCCCATATCCACTGCTACTTGAATGAGGTGGAGGAATTCTTCATACGACAGAATGTCATCGTGATCCAGCTTGGGTGATCCACCTAATGGCGTGCAGTAAATACAACGGAGATCGCAACGGTCAGTGATTGAGACCCTAAGATAGTCAATTGGTCGTTGGTAGCGATCGGTGAGCAGGGTCATGGTAATTTCCGGGCTAGACGAAGGGTTCCTTTATGTCACTTTTGACATAATAAGAGAGCGGGTTATTGAAGTCAAGGTATTTGGCGCATGTGCAGTAGGCAGTTTTCTCATTTATCATTGCGCATTTATCATTGCGCATTTATCATTACACATCGGAGATGATATTTATGGCATCACTTCATCTAAATCCGCAATTCGCAATCCGAAATCCGAAATCGGAATTGCAAAGACTATGAAGACTTAAAGGAAAACCTTTGATTGTACTCGGTATCGAAAGCTCCTGTGATGAGACTGCTGCAGCTGTAGTGGAAGATGGGCACCGCATTCTCTCAAGCGTGGTTGCATCCCAAACTGTCATTCATCGCCCCTATGGGGGTGTGGTGCCGGAGCTGGCCTCAAGGCAGCACGTGAAGGTGATTATCCCGGTGGTTTCCGAAGCGCTGAAGCGGGCAGGCCTTGACTTGTCCGCTGTTGATGCCATCGCCGTTACCCAGGGACCAGGACTGGTAGGCTCACTTCTCGTGGGGATCGGCGTGGCCAAAGGGCTGGCGTATGCCACTGGTAAACCACTGGTTGCCGTAAATCATCTAGAGGGCCATATCCTGGCTGCTTTCTTGGAGGAATCACCACCCTCCTTTCCAGTAATTGCTCTGGTGGTCTCCGGGGGGCACACCAACCTTTATGTTGTCAGCAACTACAGCAACGTTACTCTGGTGGGCCGAACCAGGGACGATGCTGCGGGCGAGGCTTTTGACAAAGTGGCCAAGTTTCTGGATCTTGGGTACCCTGGCGGGGTGGTCATTGATGAGCTGGCCCGCAGTGGAAATCCCAGCGCCATTTCTTTTCCCAGGGCTTACCTGGAGAAAGACTCCCTGGATTTTAGCTTCAGTGGTATCAAGACGGCGGTAGTCAATTTCGTCCGAAAATATGTGGATTCCAATCAGAGTGGAAGTATTGGGATTTCCGAAAACAGTGGTGGTGTGGCAAAACAACTCCCTGTTCAGATTGCCGATATAGCAGCCAGCTTCCAGGAGGCGGTGGTCGATGTGTTGGTGGTTAAAACCTGTGCTGCGGCTCAGCGCTTTGATGCAAGTCAGGTGGTGGTAGCTGGTGGGGTGGCGGCCAATAGCCGGTTGCGGGAGCGTCTACGTGAGGAGGTCACCAGACTGGGTTTACCGTTGATGTTGCCTAGAGCGGAGCTATGCACTGACAACGCAGCCATGGTTGCTGCCGCTGGTTTTCACCAGTTTAAAAAAACCGACGGGAGCTGGGATCTGGATTTTGACGCCATTTCCCGCTGGCCGGATCTTCCAGCTAGTAGCTAGCTGGAAGAAGTCTGAGTGCGAGCGCCCAGTCCGTCATTCCGGAAGTCGCGAAGTGACTATCCGGAATCCAGAAAAAACAATACCTTACTGGATACCGGATCTCGCCCGCCGTAGGCGGACTCGTTCGGTATGACATCTTGGTCCGTTTCCGGCATTTTTCGGCAGGCAGCCCGGCAGACTCATCACTTTCCAATGGCGCACTTCTTATTTTGCGCTGTCAAAGTTTTTCAAAGCAAACGAATAAAGTGCTTCCAGCACTATCAAATTCTTATTGGTTGCCTTGCGAAACCGCAGCAGCATAACTATATGGTATTTATCTCAAGTAACCGAGCTGTCAGTGGATAGGTGATAGGCCAGAGAACAAGTCAGATATTCAGAAAAGACAAAACAGGAGAAAACAGTGACGGTCGAGATGAATGGCAAGGTGCTCTTAACGGGAGCCACGGGTTTTGTGGGCGGTCGATTGCTTCATGCCCTCACTGGTCACGGCATAGATGTGCGGTGTCTGGTTCGTTCTCCCGATAGACTAAGGAATCAGCTTTTTCCAGAGGAAGAGGTAGAAATTTTTCAAGGCGACCTTCTCAAGGATGAGAACTTGGATGGAGTCCTTGAAGGAATCGAGGTGGCTTACTACATGGTTCACTCCATGGGCGGCCGCACCATCGGCGAGAACAAGGTCTTTGCTGAGCGGGATCGAATTGCGGCGGAAAATTTTATCCGTGCTGCGGATAAGGCCGGAGTGAGTCGTGTCATCTACCTGGGTGGTCTTGGTGAGACCGGTGATCAACTTTCAAAGCATCTGGCCAGCCGACAGGAGGTGGCCCAGATCCTTTCCTCCGGTAGTGCCCAGACCACCGAACTGCGGGCGCCGAACATTATGGGAGCCGGCGGTGCCCCTTTTGAAATGCTTCGCTACCTGGTTGAGAGGCTACCGGTGATGGTCTGCCCCAGATGGATAGAAACACGTTGTCAGCCTATCGATATCAGGGACATGGTGAATTATTTGCTTGGTTGCCTGAGGGAACCTGCCACTGCTGGACTATCCTTTGATGTGGGAGGGCCTGATATCGTCACCTATAGGGAAATGATGGAAATATACACGAAGGTCCGTAGTCTGAAGCGGTTGATTATAACTGTACCGGTACTGACACCTCGGCTTTCCACCTATTGGGTGAACTTGGTGACGCCTGTTCCATCAGGTGTCGTGAACCCCTTGGTGGAAGGGCTGAGAAACGAGGTCATTTGTAGGGAAAACCGAATCCGTGAACTCATCCCTATGCAACTTATGCCTCTTGAACAATCAATTTGCAATGCATTGAAGGAAGTGGAAAAGGGGCCAGGAAAGCTGGTGTCCCAACAGGCCTGTTTTTTTCAAGATCGAAAATCTAATACCTAAGAGCGGTCTATGTATCATTTATAATTGCAGATTGCAGATTGAGGTGTATGCATTTCTTACCGGGAGGTTTTGAGCTTTTACATCTGAAATCCCCGCCCGCCATCGCGAGCCACTCAGGCGAGGCGGGCGGGTGCATTCTAAAATCTAAAATCACC
>CAMYLW010000350.1 GCA_947259475.1 Thermodesulfobacteriota bacterium | reverse complement strand
TTTGCGGTATTCTCTCTGAACATTTGCGCCCCCAGCGGTTAGCTATTCTCCACGCAGCAACACCTGGATCTACAGAATTCGCTCACGATCTGAAAAGTTGTCTCCAAGCTCGTGGCATCGGGGTTACGGTTACGGAAAAGTTTCGTCCTGGCACTCCCGATTTTACGCCTCTGGTCGGCAAGCTAGCCGGCATGAACATAGATGTCATCGTCTCTGGCGGTTTCTCCGCAGATCACCTTCTTCTGGTCCGCCAACTCAAAGAGAACAGGGTATCTCTGAAAGCCTATATTGGACCCTTCGGCATTGCCTATGAGAGCTTCATCCGTGAGATGGCTGACGATGCTGAATACCTCTACAGCACCTGCGCCTGGAGTCCTGGAATCACCCAGCCGAATACTGAGCATATGTCACAAACGTTTGTAGATAGGTTCCAAAGTATGTTCCACCGGAAGCCCAATACCACCAACATGCATGGCTACACTTCCACCCGGGCACTCCTCACAGCAATTAAAAAGGTATTGCAACAGAAAAAATCACTTAACGGGCCAAATATCCGCCAGGCTTTAGCAGAGCTCGATCTTCTCCTACCCATGGAGCGGGTTGCCTTTGATAAGAGAGGAGATCCACGCCACTACCAGCACTTGGTCGTCCAAATCCAAAAGGGTCGCCTCGAAGCTGTCTATCCACCAGAACGCGCTACAGCTTCCGCCATCTTTCCAATGCCCAACTGGAGTCGACGAAAGTAGCACTCATGTGGACCACTGTCCTAGTTTCCGGCATCACCTTGGGTTCTTTTTACACCCTCGTTGCCCTGGGATTCGCTCTCATATTCGGAGTAACCCACACCTTTAATTTGGCCCATGGTGAGCTCCTAGTTCTCGCCGGCTATGTAGCCTACTGGCTCTGGAAATCTTTCGGTATCCCCTTTCTCTTTACTTTTCCCGCCGCTGTCTTGGTGGCACTTGTGGTGTGTTTAGTTCTGCAGCGGTTATTTTCGCTGCTCCGGGAGCCCTTGGAGTTGAACTCCATCGTAGTGAGCTTTGGCGTGGCCGTTCTACTTCAGAATGGAATGTTATTTTTCTTCTCCGGCGACTATCGCCTCATTCGAGTCCCGGCCCTGCATCAAGGGCTCCACCTCCAGACAATTCATTTGAGCTACAGCCAGCTTACCCTTTTGGCTCTTTCACTGCTGGTGATTGGGCTCATCTACTTGCTTATGCGTCACACCTATCTGGGTAAAGCTTTGAGAGCCACTAT
Source organism: Thermodesulfobacteriota bacterium (assembly GCA_947259475.1). Lineage (GTDB taxonomy): Bacteria > Desulfobacterota > Syntrophobacteria > BM002 > BM002 > BM002. The sequence goes on along the minus strand of CAMYLW010000350.1, from coordinate 1,829 downwards.
TCAGAACAGAGAAGCGGCCTCTCTGGCTGGCATCGATGTTGGTCGTATGGGAGTGTTAGCCTTTGCTATAGGGGCTCTTCTTATAGGTTTGGCCGGCCCTCTTTACGGCTCTATTCACTACCTTTACCCCACCGCCGGTCTGCAAGCCACCCTGTTGGCTATTACCATCACCATTTTTGCCGGTGTAGGCCGCATTCGGGGATTGATTTTGGGTGGCTGGATTTTGGGTCTGGCAGAATCATCGGCGGTGGTCCTTTTGGGAGCCAGTTGGCGGGAAATGGTAAGTGCAGTGATGCTACTCACTTTACTGGCAATAAGACCTCAAGGCATTCTCGGCAGAGAGCAGAAATGAGTAAAGCGGAGGCTAGGAATCAGCGGGTGAAACAGTTTCATCTCACCAAGGTTGCACTAGGGCTGGGATTAGTCTTACTGCTTCTGCTCCCAGTCCTGAGCCAGTACAGCGATTACGTCTTGCAGGTGTTCACTCATGCCTTACTGCTGGCAACCCTGGCCCTGGCCTGGAACATCCTTAGTGTGAGTGGTTCTATTTCGCTGGGTCACGCCGCCTTTTTTGGAGTCGGTGCCTACGGCTCAGCCCTCCTCAGTCTTGACCTGGGTGTTTCCCCCTGGGTCACCATTCCCCTAGGTGGTCTCTTGGCCGCTGTTGTTGCCATAATCATGGCGTTACTTTGCCTGCGACTGCGGTCCGCTTATTTTGCCCTGGCGACCCTCGCTTTCGTGGAAATCCCGAAGGTAATTACTGACAATTGGGACGGTCTCACCCGGGGATCACTTGGGCTGGTGGGACTGCCGGGGCTTCCAAGCCTGCGTTTGGGCTCATACCATTTTGACATCAGCGGCAGTCCTACGGGTTCGTATTATTTCGTCTTGGGTTATGGCCTTGTATTACTAATGTTGGTTGCAGTAATATTTCGATCCAATCTGGGCTTGGCTCTTCAAGCAATTCGGGAAGAGGAAGTCGCAGCAGAGGCTGTAGGAATTCAGGTTCAGCGGTATCGTCTACTATCGCTTCTGCTGAGTGGTTTTTTTACGGGAATCTCCGGTGCTTGCTATTCGCACCTTGTTCGTTATATCGAACCCGGCTTGGTTTACGGCCTGCATTTCTCTGCCACACCTATGGTTTTCGCCATCTGTGGTGGCCGATTCACCATCCTTGGACCGGCACTGGCTGCCTTAGTCCTTTATCCTTTGGATCAGTTCATCTTCCACCCCTTGCTCCCGGCGGGCCATGAATTCCTTTACGGGGCAGTCATCATTTTGGCTATCCTATTCATGCCTTCCGGGTTCTGGGGACAGTTACGAAAGGGACGTCTTGTCTCTATTAAGACTGGAAGCATTGAGTAAGAAATTCGGGGACCAGTGGGCCCTGAAAGAAATCGATTTCAGCATTGGCCAGGGTGAAATCATCGGCCTGGTGGGACCCAATGGTGCTGGAAAAACAACCTTGTTCAACTTGATCACGGGCCGCCATAGATCCAACAGTGGTAGAGTCTTTTTCGCGGAAAAAGACATAACCTCCTGCAGACCGCACGAAATCCAGCGTCTTGGTATCAGCAGAACCTTTCAGTCTTCGCGCCCTTTTGCCAAGATGAGCGCTCTGGAAAATGTGGTGGTGGGCTGTGTTTTCAGGGCTGAATTTCACCTTTTTACCAGAGACACAGATATTGATACCGCAAAACAGCTCCTGGAATTGGTTGGTCTTTCCCACAAAGCGGTCACGCCCGCCGGAGATCTCACTCTCAGTGAACAGCGACGGCTGGATCTGGCCAGGGCGCTTGCCACCCAGCCAAGATTACTGCTCCTTGACG
>CAMYLW010000349.1 GCA_947259475.1 Thermodesulfobacteriota bacterium | reverse complement strand
TCCAGCATATTCCACTTGAGTCCGGAGAAAGGCTGTTTGGTATGCCCCTCAGGAATGGACAGGCAGTGGCCGGCTCCCTTATTGCCTATGATTCCAACTCTCTTCAAGGGGCTCTGCCAGAAACCTCCACAGCACCGCAACCGGGCCGGGCCGAGGAGATGGAAAGATTTCTCAACCAGGTGGCACTCCAAGTGCAAGACCGGCTGACTTATAAGAAAGAAATGGAGGAGATGACGGTAGAGCTGACGGACAACTTCGAACAGCTCTCCTTTTACGCCAAGATTGCCGGTCGGGTAAAGTCTATAACCTTTGCGGGCAACATGTTGCAAGAACTGGTTGAGGAGCTCCTGGACACAATGCGGACAGACATGGCTTTCGCCAGACTGCCGGAGCGACCAGAATACAACGCCCTGGTCTGCACTCAGAAAATCCCTGAGAACATCAGTGACTACGATGACTTCGTCGACGTTCTCATAGACTCCATCCCGCTGAATTCGCCTGCACTAGAAGAAGACTACTTCATCGTTAACGATTCAAGTACAACCCCAGGATTCAGTGATCTTGCTCCGGATCCCTATCGCTTCCTTGCGGTAAAGATGAAACACGATGGAAACTTCTACGGCTGGATGGGGCTGGTCTCATTCAATTTGGGGGAAATTTTCCGGCGAAGCGAACTACGGCTGTTAGATTCGATGGCCGAGCAAATCGCCGTGGTTATTACCAATTCAGATCTTTACCGTGACCTGGAACGTTTCGTCATCAACATGGTGAAATCACTGGTCTTCGCCATCGAGGCCAAGGACGATTATACCCGTGGGCACTCTGAACGAGTTTGTCAGTATTCCCTCCTTATGGCAGAAAGACTTGGTTTGGACGAAGAGCAGAAAAAGATACTCCAGTGGTCATCAATTCTGCACGACAGTGGGAAAATTGGTATTCCCGAATCCATTTTGAACAAACCCTGGAAGCTAAAGGACGAAGAATATCAAATCATTAAGAACCACCCCATGAAGGGCCACACCATTTTGGAACCCCTGGAGCAACTGGCAAGTTCACTTCCTGGCATGCTGCACCACCATGAGCGCTACGATGGTGGAGGTTATCCGCAGGGGCTGAAAGGGAAAGAAATTCCACTGGACGCCCGCATAATTGCCGTTGCCGACACTTTCGATGCCATCACTTCTAATCGAGCTTATCGCCCGGCAAAAACTCCGGAAGAGGCCCTCGAAGAGATAGAAAAAGTGGCTGGAACCCAGTTGGATCCAGATTTGGTTAATGTGTTTAAAGAGGTATTTATCCGAGACCTTGCGCCTGAGCAGGAATGCAGCCTCGAAGAGCAAAGTTGACAGCATGACACCATCATCCGCAATTTCTATAGCGAAAGTCGGCACCAGGACTGTTCTTGCGCCCAAAGAGTCATTGACCCATGAAACCTGCGAAGAACTCGAAACCACCTTTGGGGAAATCGGGGAGGAGGTTCGGGCTGTCCAGGCCGTTGGTTACGAAGATATCCACGAAGCCATCAGAAGTGAACGATGAAAAGCCATTTTCTCCCAAGAAGGAAAAAAATCGGTGAAATTTTAGTCGGCAAAGGTTTCATTACAGCTGATCAACTGACCGATTTTCTCCGCACCCAGAAAGAGAGTTCCAAACCCCTGGGACAACTCTTGCTCGAGGAGGAAATTCTTAGTCCAGAAGAATTGACTACTATCATCGGGGAACAACTCGGTATCCCGCACATTTGGCTTCGCAAGGGTATGATTGACCCCAGGATTGTGCACGTCCTGCCCAAAGAGACAGCTTTACATTTTCAAGTTATCCCCATGTTTCGAGTCAACAGCGTGCTTACTTTGGCCACCTCTGACCCCCATGCCTTTTTCGTCTTTGACGAAGTGTCCAAGATTACCGGTCTCGAAGTTCAGCCGGTCCTTTGCCGCGCGGACGATATCATTGATGCCATCCACGAGTGCTACCAGAAAGAAGTGAGCATCGACGATGTCATGGCCCGAATGGACGAATCCGAGATTGAGCTGGTCAGTACAGGCTTTGAAAAAGAGATCAGCGAAATCGCTGAGATGGCTGAAGGAAGTCCGGTGGTTAACTGGACCAATATGGTCTTGTTGCGGGCCATTAGAGATGGGGCCAGTGACATCCATATAGAGCCACAAGCGAGCAAGTTTCAGGTTCGCCTCCGAATTGACGGCGTCCTGTACGAACTCATGTCTCCCAAGCTCGAGATGCACCCGGCGGTGGTTTCCCGCTTGAAGGTCATGGCCAATCTGGACATCGCAGAACGGCGTATACCCCAGGATGGCCGTATTCAGGTTCAGGTGGAAGGTCGTAAAGTTGATCTCCGCTTTTCTTCCATGCCTGGTATTCACGGTGAAAAAGTGGTCTTGCGAATCCTGGACAAGAGCAAGGCCATGCTGGATCTCAACACCCTGGGTTTTGACCCGGCGGTTCTGGAGCGATTCAAATTTCTGTTGAAAAAACCTCACGGGCTCATTGTAGTCTGCGGCCCCACAGGAAGCGGCAAGACCACTACTTTGTATTCAGCCATAACCTTGCTCAATTCGTCTGACAAAAATCTCGTTACCATTGAAGACCCTGTGGAGTATCAGCTAGATAGAATCAACCAAAACCAGGTGAAGCCCGCCATCGGCCTCACCTTCGCCAAGTTCTTGAAACATGCTCTCAGGCAGGACCCCGACATTATCATGGTGGGGGAGATTCGAGACCGCGAAACTGCTGAAATTGCCATTCAAGCCTCACTCACTGGGCATCTGGTCCTGTCAACACTTCACACCAACGACAGTCCCAGCGCCATTACACGTCTTCTTGAGATGGGTATCGAGCCCTATCTCCTCTCTTCCTCGCTTCTGGCTTCTCTGGCTCAGAGACTGGTACGGACAACCTGCCCTGAATGTAAAACGGACTATTTTCCTCCAAAGGAAATGTTGCAGGAACTGGGCTGCGAGGAGGACAAACAGATACGATTGTCCAGAGGAAAAGGGTGTTCTGACTGTTACGATTCTGGTTTCAAGGGCCGCACCGGTATTTATGAGCTTTTTGAAATGGACACAGGACTGCAATCTCTCATCCTGGCCAATCCGAGCATCGATATCCTCCAAGAATACCTCAGGAAGAACGGTCACGGGACCTTGAATAGTCTGGGCTATAAAAAGGTGTTGGAGCGCATCACCATCATAGAAGAAGTAAAACGGGTAACCTCTGTGGAGAGCGTATAGGGACCAAGCTTGAGCCAACCAAACTGGGATGATTCACATCAAGTTGGTGCCTTTTTGAGGTGAAGATCCGCATGGCCATTAGTTATGAGCAACATAAGGAGGGCAGCCCCCACCGGACTGCAAAGCCCTCAGGAGCAGTGGGCAGCCGTATCCCCACACTGCGCCTGGATATGCTTAAGTGGCCTGGCCGCAGGATCAAAGCCAAGGAGATAATTTTCTTCACTTCCCAGCTATCGTTGATGCTGGAGGTGGGTACACCCCTTACCAGCTCACTAACTGCAATAGTAAATCAGACCAAAAATCCGGCCTTCAAAGAGGTGCTCCAGGCAATGGGTAAGGACATAGAAGAAGGCCTGCAGCTGTCAGACGCTATGAGGCGCCACCCTCAGGTATTCAATAATGTCTTCATCAGTATGATCAAAGCCGGAGAGACCGGCGGCTTCTTGCAGAAGATTCTGGATCGGCTGGCGGAAATGCAGGAAAAACGTCAGGCCCTCATTGCCCAGTTGAGGTCCACCCTGACTTACCCTGCTATCCTGTGCCTTGTCGGGCTCCTGGTGGTTGTTTTTATTCTGGTCGGAGTTCTCCCCAAATTCACCACATTTTTCGCCGGCAAAGAAAGCGTCCTGCCCATTACCACCCGATTCCTTATGGCCATGAGCCATTCGCTGCAGGCTTATTGGTGGGTTTACCTGATCTCCACTGTAGGGCTCATCGTCGCCCTCAAGCTCTGGAAAGAGAGTGAGCCCGGTCAAGCACTGATAGACCGGTTTTGTGTGGGCGCACCAATGGTGGCCAGGCTGTACAACAAGATCTATACCTGCCAGCTGCTGAGAACACTGGGACATTTGATGAGCAGTCAAGTTCCTTTACTAGAAGCCCTGGAGGTAACCCGGGCCACCATCAGGAATCGACACTTTAGCCGTTTTATAACTCAAATCATGGATCACGTGGAGCAGGGTGGACGATTTGCCCAACCATTCACCACCTATCCCTACATCTTGGACTCGGTCAAGCAAATGGTAGCCACTGGAGAGGAAGTGGGAAATCTACCCACGGTGATGCTCCGCCTTGCCGGGTATTACGATACGGAGGTAGATCAGGAGCTCAATAATATTGCCTCTTTGATCGAGCCCATTGCTTTAATGTTATTGGGCGGGGTGGTGGGCGTTATCGTTGCCTCAGTGATTTTACCGTTGTTCAGGCTAGCGCATGCGGTGCATTAGGCAAAACATCCGGGTTAGGCATGTAGATTGCATAGCAAACAGTGAATTCACCAATACGTTACCAGAAGGATAT
>CAMYLW010000348.1 GCA_947259475.1 Thermodesulfobacteriota bacterium | reverse complement strand
TTGGACGGAAACACAACTATCTCTATGGGGTTGCCTTCCTCATCCTCCCCCAGCACCAATTTGATCCGCTCTTTGACGGGGTCGTTGTCATAGTCGCTCAGCACCGCCTTTATGGAAGGCTCTTGTACGAACTTGATGTACTGATACTCCCTGGGCGCTTTTGTAGCCTCGTTTACATAGGACAACACTACACCCGAGGTGGTGCAGATCACCAATAGAACCACTACCATTTTTATTAGATCACGCAACTTGCTTTACCCTCCCATAGACCCGGGGTCGCACCCGGTCCAGCAGTGGTGTCAGAGCATTCATGAGCAATATGGCAAATGCCACACCATCCACAAATCCACCCCAATAACGAATAATCATGGTAATCAACCCGCAACCAATACCGAAAATGATCATCCCTGGTGCAGTCACCGGCACCGTACCTTTATCAGTAGCCAGGAAAAAGGCTCCCAACACCATCCAGCCGCTCAAAAGATAGATGGTAGGGTTGGCATACACTTCCGGATCGATAAGCCAGAAGATCAGGCCGAAGAGCCAGGCAGAAGCAAGGAAGCTTACCGGTATGTGCCAGGTGATGACACGGCGAGCCAGAAGATAGATGCCGCCAATGAGTACGGCAGCCACACAAACCGTACCGATGGTTCCCGGCACGTTTCCAATGAACATGTCAAGCCAGGGCAGGTCAATAATAGTCTCGACACCATCCACCCTGATCACCTCCAGAGGTGGGTACTCGATATAACCTCCCGCTTCCAAACCGAACATCGGCTCCGGCATGATCCAGGTTGTCATCTGGTCAGTAAATGAAATTCTTGCCACGGCCCAGCCCACCAGAACAGCATTAAAAGGGTTGTTGCCCAGACCGCCATAAATCTCTCTGCCCAGAATCACGGCAATGGCGGTACCAACTACCGCAGCCCACCAGGGGACTTCAGGGGAGCAAATCAGGGCGAAGAGGAGCCCCAGCACAAGGCCGCTGCCGTTTTTGATTGTGAGCTTCCGTCCCATCACACCCTGCATTCCGGTCTCAGAGACAACTGCCGTGGCCATGCAGATGAGGGCAAGTTTTAAAGAGGCGAATCCAAAAAAATATATGCCAGCCAACAGAGCGGGTACCAAGGCAATAAGCGTGTTGTACATAAGATGTGAGGTGGTTATCTTCTGCTGGATGTGGGGGGCAACTGAAACTCGAAGCATTGGCTTATCCAACGAAATTGCTTTCTCCATCTGATCGACCTCTTTAGGCTAGGCTGAGCTCACGTTTCCCATAGCGCATCAGATGCAACATGGGTCTTTTTTCAGGGCAAACATAGGCACAAATGCCGCACTCGATGCAGTGAAACAGAAACTTATCTCTGGCTTCCTCAAACATTGAGAACTCACAGTACTTGGAGAGTTCGTTGGGAAGGAGGCGGGAAGGGCAATGACGGACGCACAGCCCGCAGTTGATGCAGGCGTCTGGAGAGAAACTTTTTGCCTCGGTTGCCGTTTGGAAAATGAGGGCATCCGTCTCCTTGCTAACAGGGATATCCGTGCTCAAGAGAGCCACACCTGTCATGGCGCCCCCGGCGATTACCTTTACCGGTTCACCCTGGAGCCCGGTCTGTTGTTCAATGAGATCTTGAACAAGCGTTCCTAATCTGACTTTATAGTTCTTCACCGCGGTTATGCCTGCTCCAGATATGCTTACCACTTTCTCCACTTGGGGCTTCAGGTCCCTGACGGCCTCCACCAAATGCACCAGAGTGACCGCATCAACCACAGCAACTCCAATGTCCAGCTCATTCCCGTCGGGCAAAGGAATCTCCCGGCCCGTAACGCACTTGATCAGGATAGGATTGAGACCTAAAGGATACTTGTCCTTACCTCGAAAAACCTGAACGCCAAGTCCTGCCAGTTCACCAGACAGGGGTGAACTCACGGAACCATTTGAACTCACTGCCAGAACCATCTGGGCAGAACCGATGAGCTTCTGTAGGATTCTGATGCCGTCAGCAATCTCGGAGCTGTACTTGGTGAGGACAGCTCCTTTCGCTGCCATTCCTGGCTCAGCATCTATACCGTTGATGATGACGGTATCCACCGGCTTTGTTTGGGGAATGCCCACCAGAAAACGAGACTCCTTGGATGGTTCAGGTGTGGCAAACTTAGCATGGAGGGGCATGCTGGGGGGACCAATTTCTACGACGCCGGCAGCCTTCAAGTCGGTCAGAAGCTGCGCGGATTCCTTGTCTGAGAAACCCTCATCCGCACGGATTTCTTCGAGCCAAGAGTCGTTACCGTCGGATTCGACGATTACTGAGAGCATTTCGTTGCCGCTCAGGTCAAACCAGGGTCGAATAGCCGTTATTGTTCCAGAAATAGAGGAATGCACGGGTGCAACAAGAAAATCATCGCTCTGACCGATCAATTGTCCCGTCTTAACTTGCTCACCCACCTCGACAACGGGCTTGCAAACCCGATTCCCATTTTGACCCAGGAGAAGAACTACCCTCTTGGGAAGGGGGGCGTCCTCTATTGCCGGATTACTGACTTTTTGCGGAGGGAGGGAGACACCGTTAAAGGATGTTTTGAGGCCCATAGCTTACCTTCTACTGTGGATAGTTGGAATTACGAAGAAAAACAAGGTCTAGCTCACATGGAATTTAAAGTAGCTGTCTTGTTTTGTGGAAAAATCAGTCGCCAAGGTTATGCAGGCGAGACGTAGTAGTTTTGAAGGAAAAAACAATAGTGTAAAGAGGTCCTGCATTTTATGATGAGGAGACTCTTCAGCACTTTTTTTCGCGTAACATATATAAAACACACCAACATACCGAGTCAAGAACATTTTTTCACGAGCTCAGGTTGAAGGTGGGCAAATAACGCGACACCACAAGGGAAACGAAGAGAATGTCAGTGGTCCGTTGTGGCTCAGTGCGTTCGCCGCATAGCGCATAGCGTACTGCCACCAAACCAATACGCTCTGCGCTATGCGTCTACTAGGCACGCCTGTTGCATATGATTTAGGTGGGATGTTGTGGACTTTGCATTGCAATATCTTCTCAATATTTTGTAGAATTTCCAAGACACCATTATAATGG
>CAMYLW010000347.1 GCA_947259475.1 Thermodesulfobacteriota bacterium | reverse complement strand
GTCCCTGTAATGGGGCAAGTGCCTGGCCAGACTTTCCAGTACCCCTTACTCGTAGGTCGTATACACCACGATGGAACCTTTTTCCCCGAGCGCCTTAAAAAGAGTCTCAGCAAACTCCTCCCGAGGGTCTTTATCCTCCAGGCACAGATACTCCTGGTGCTCGAGGTTTCCATTCTCCTGCATGACATGATTTGACCATTGAAACGGTACGGTCTGATAGGGCCTGGTGCCGGCGTATTTAGGGATTGCCGAGCCGATGGTTTCAAAATCCAGAAAATGGATGGGATGTTCAACCTTCATCAGTTCACCACCTAATGCGGGACCTATGTACTCTTTCTGATTGACAACGCAGTCCCTTCTCAGCTGCTGGATTGCACTGAGTGGGAAGTCAGCCGGAATTTCACGGATATCTTCGACACCCATAGCCATCAGCTCTTTTTGCATTTTCGTGCTTATGCCCTTCTCATTCACAACCCAATACTCGGGCATTGTCTGGGTGCAGTGTTCCCAGAAATTACAAAGGTAAGGTTTTTTGCAATGAGGCGAAGGAAGAATATTCGGCGGTTCGTTCTTTCCCAGCATGTCTTTGAGTGCGGCCAGCTGTGAGGGAATCACCCCTTGCTGTGACAGGGCTTCCTCGGTCTGATCAGTGAAAGTTAAGAAACTATTGCGATCAAGATTTTTCCCGTCATACACGTACTGATTATTGATGTGCATAATGCCGGCCAGGTTTACTGACAGCCCTGCGCTCTGAAGCACGTGCAACTGAACCGCCACATCGGGCACATGCTCTTTTTTCAGTTTGGTGGACGACTTCACTTCGATCAGGTTCCAGGCGTTACCATTGACTCTTTGCAATACATCCACGCGAATCCGAACACCATCCTCGAAAAACGCTGCCTCGTAGATTGCAGGTACATCTCGGTTTTTCAGAACTTCTAAGGTGGATCGAACAGCGTCCTCGTGGTGAAAGTGGTCTTCCTCTATCCGCACACCCCCGGGGTAGAGTTCAGTGGCAAGTTTCCCCACTTCGTGTCCCGTGTCGAACATTGCCTGTTGAACCGGGTCAGTTTCTGAAGCCAGATCACGGTTAAAGCTCTCGTACCACAAGCGCAGGTGGCACTGCATCCCTGCAAGAAAACGCGTTTTTGAAAGCTTGGGGATCTTCACTTGCCCCTCCCGAGAGACTTTAATCTTTACTGTCCACAATTTACCCTATGCTCTATGCCCTATGCTCCATGCTTTCTTCTTCATAATCAACAATCGAGACAACCTTCACCTTATCTGAAGCCTCAAAGTAATAGTACTGATGATAGTTGTTCCTGTCACACAATGCCATCTTCAGGTTGACCAGGGTGACATCTTCAGATCTTAATTTCCTGCTACGACTTGATCCTATAACGTGGTCGATTGTGTCTGCGACAATTAAGGTAACTTGTTTCATTTTTCAGCTCTTCCTCTTATCTGGAAACATGTTGTTAGTTCGCATTCCCACAGTCTTTTACTCTATGTTTTGTTGCAAGTTATGTGCAAGCTTCATCTTCCTCGAAATATCCGATATAAACTGTTTTCTGTCATCCCAAATCCGCAATCGTCAACGGTTTCTTCTCCTCCTCCATATATCTTTTCTCTCAGAGAGCTCACTAAAATCTCTGCGCCCTCTGTGCTCTCGAGCTGCCTTGAGCTTCTCGAAAGGGAGCGGGCGAGAGATTTCCCTTACTCACTTCGCCGTCCTCTTCTCCTTCTCGAATACCTCTGCATCCTGGAGCTGTAACGTTCCTCGCGGTGGCCGTTCCTTCTGGCAAAAACCGAGAAGTGAAGAACCTGTTCCTCGTGTGCCAGAGCAAACCCAGTGAGATTATATGACTCCAGCCTGTAATCGATGCCCAGGCCCACAGATGGTCGACTTTCCACTGAAGCTGCGCTCGCAGCCCCCAGGAACTTGGTCACCTCCCTCTTGAGTGCCTTCCCAGGGCTCTTTTGCTCTTGCCAGTCAATGGCGTCCAGCGCATAACTCTCCACCAGTTTCCTGAACACCTTGGAGAAGGTTTCAGGCTTGCCAAAACAGTCCAGGCCAACGACCTTGCCGTTGATCATAAAAACAGCGCCCACCTGCATCTCCACCATCCTGAAATGGTTGATGTAGCCATCGAGTGACGCCCTTTTCTTCTCATACATCTCGGACATTGCCATGGTGGGCGAGTCAGCCTCCATCCTTGCCGCCTTGCTGGAGATCTCATTCCAGATTGCCGATTGATCCGATCTAAATCCATCAGATCTTCGAATGGATCTGTGCACCTGCTCTGACTTCATGGCCCTGAGCTGTGCGGTCATGAGCCTCTCTTCGCTGTCGAATCGCGGGCTCGTGTGTGCCCACCTCCCCTGCTCCACGCAGCTAACTGGAATCATTGTGGTGGTCTTTTCCTGAATCAGTATGGTGGTGTTGACAATCCTGTTCTGCTTGGCACCCACCAACTCCTCACCGTCCAGGATCAGGATCATGCAAGGCGATTTGTTCACTACTTTGAGTTCGGGGACAGTCCCCTCCTCGCTCACCTCCACCACTTCTATCAGCGCTTCAGACAAGGCCTCGTCGAGCGTGATGTAGTCCAATCCGGTTGCGTAGCTGGAAAGGAGAGGAAATACTGCCAGGTTCTGGTGGGACTGCTTGCGGCCAATCTTGGCCTCTTTCAGGTAGTTTTGAATTATTGTTTGCATAAAATCACACCCCTTTCATTGTGTTTTGCTCTCACCATAACAAGGGAGTGTGACACATCAGGTCAAAAGGAAGGATGTTTATGCGATATAATAAAGAGATTGTTTAAGCGGCTTTTATAACAGAGGTGTAGCTTTCTTTTTCTCATCGTTTTGCTGATCGCTGATCGCTGACGGCTGAGAGCTTCTCTTGTGACAGATACGGTCAATTGGAAGGATTTTTTTGACTCAGCAGGAAAAGCTTTAGGCGTTTCTTCAAATCACGAGAATTGGGTAGTCCTAGCCGGTGTCCCATTGGCCCCCATTATCCTTTCGCTGGACTGGTCAGTAGGGCTTTTTTTGTTGCATCCTCCCTCCCCATTCTTGTAATCTGGA
>CAMYLW010000346.1 GCA_947259475.1 Thermodesulfobacteriota bacterium | reverse complement strand
CCTACTTGATTGCCCTTAACCCGCTTGACGACTGCTTTTAATTTAATCCAGTTCCTATCATTGTTATTGAGCAAGAAGTTTACCTCGATCATGGAGAAAGTCTAAATTATATCTTACTTCTATAAATGGAGCTGAATCACATCAGGTAGGCAAGGATTCTCTTTTGGGTTTGCAACATTAGGGTATACTCAAGGGACTTCAAGATCAAACACATAAGGTGACTCTTCGCCACCCAGGATAATACGATGTTTTCCACTTTCCAGTAATACTCGCTTCAGTTCTTCTCGGCCTCCGATCTTACTATCGTCAACCACGGTTCCGCGACTGCTTACCGTATCAACCAAATAGTATTCGTTATCCACGATGGTTATCAGGCAATGACATCGAGAAACTCGATATGGCTCAGTGTCTTCTATATCCAAATCATTGGAGCCGAACACGCTGCTCGTGGAGGTTCTGCCAATCTGAAACGGTATCTTGCTGATATCTATCTCCTTGCCTTGTATGGCTTGCTCGGCCTCTTCAGTTCTGGCCCTTAACTGAAGGGGCTGAGTCGCCAATTCCACGGTCCCGGTGCTGGCTTGACCACAGAATGCCGTTACCATCTGGTTCAAATATCTGACGCGCTGAAAAACCTGTTTGAGTAGCGGGATAACGGCACGAGGGTTTTGCTCCAACATGGACTCAAAGCGCTCGCGGCTTAAAATTCTAACTTCAGTATCTTCCAGGGCAACAATAGTGGCGGAGCGGGGCTTGTCATCGACAAGGCTCATTTCCCCAAAAATGTTGCCCTTTACTAACCTGGACAGTACCAGCTTTTCATCCCCTACTTTTTTGTACACTTCCACGGAGCCCGAAAGGAGGAGATAGGCGTTAGAGCCAGTGGTTCCTTCGTGGATGATGGTGGCTCCTTTTTTGAATCTCACGGTGTCGGGCATGTTCGCGCACCCTCTGCAGTTGCGTATGTCGCTGGCTAAAGTACCATTAAATCAACGAATTAGTCAATGACATAGCCTTGTTTTTCTAGAGTCCATCATTGTGCTCGACAAAACCTTTTGAATCTACGCGAAATAGGGGTATTCTTGCTGCATGGTCAGTATGGAGTTCAACAAAGTAACCTTCTCTTACCAGGACGGCACGGAGGAACCGGTATTTTCCGATTTTGATCTGAGTATTACAGCTGGAGAGTGGGTGGCAATAGTGGGTCCTTCAGGCAGCGGCAAGACCACGCTCCTGAAGTTAATGAAGGGCTTACTGCAGCCCCAAGCCGGAGAGATCAGGATAAACGCCACTGTTCTTGCTGCAGGAGAACTCAACCACCTTGCAGCCTGTGCTTTTGCCAATCCTGAAAACCAGATTGTCTCACCGGTGGTGGCAGAGGACGTAGCTTTTGGTCTCGAAAACATGGGATTGGCTCCGGAGACCATTCAAATCCGGGTAGAGGAAGCCCTGCGGTGGGTGGGCCTTTGGGAACGGGCGGCACATTTCAGCCACCATCTCTCCGGCGGGGAACAACAGCGGCTGATCCTTGCTGGCGTTCTGGCACAGCAGAAAAGATGTCTCCTGTTGGACGATCCTCTTTGTATGGTTGCGGGACGGAGTCGCGCTGAAATTCTAAACCTCCTGAGAAGTATCCAGGCGAGAGAGTCCTGCACAATGGTGCATACCACGCATCTTTTGGAAGAGGCTCTCCTCGCTGAGAGGCTGGTTGCCTTAGAAAATGGTACGTTAGTTTTCGACGACTCTCCAGGCAGGTTCTTACAGGAAAAGGAGCTTGTTGAGCAACTTGGCCTGGAAGTGCCTGCTATTGCTGACCTCGGAGAGATGCTCGCTCGCAGGGGGCTGGTCGAACCGGGTGAAGTCATCACTCTTGAGCAATTACTGGAGCTCTTGACAGTTTCAGACAACAGGAAGGATAATGAGACGGTTGAGATTTAAGATTTGAGATTGAGTTCAGTTACAGCATTGAGATTTTATAATCTTCGATCTGCAATCAGCAATCTTAAATGTGCAAGGAGGTGAGACTAATGGCAGAGGTCCAGGTGGGAGTGGTCAGAAATTTTTTCGTCAAATCGAGCGTGGCGGCCATTGAGGTGACAGGGGGGGAGTTCCAGGTGGGCGATGTGCTCTGGTACAAAGGATACACCACCGATTTCAAAGAGGAAGTGCAGAGCATTCAGGAAGAAAAAGAAGCGATCACCAAGGCGGTAAAGGGCCAACTTGTTGGTGTTCAGGTCAAAGAGCGGGTCCGGGAAAAAGATCTTGTTTTCAAGGTGGCAGACTGAGTCATGCTGGAGGCGATAAATATAAGCCACACCTTCTCTGACTCCACGCCTTTCAGTCGCCAGGTGCTCAATGGGCTCGAATTGAAGTTAGCGCCTGGTGAGGTTGTTTTGCTGACAGGACCGAGCGGCAGCGGCAAGACAACTCTGGCGCGAATTCTGGCTGGCTTGGTTCGGCCCGAGCAAGGAACGGTACGGATCAATGGGGAAGATCTCTATAACAGTGACGGTAGACGGTTTGCCACCACCGACCGGGTGGTGGTGGCGTTTCAGTATCCAGAGCGTCAGTTTTTCGCCAACACTGTTTGGGATGAGCTAAGTTGGGGCCTGCGAGTGGGGTTCGGTATGGAAGGATCAGAAATTTCCCGCCGCCTGAGTAAGATATCTGAAGATATCGCTTTTCCCCTCGCCCAACTTGCCGATCGTTCACCCAGATCCCTGAGCTCAGGCCAACAGCGGAAGGCTGCGCTGGTGAGCCTGCTGGCCCTGGAACCGCAGGTGTTGATTCTGGATGAGCCGCTGGCTGGGTTAAATGTTCGGGAACGGAGACGAGTGATTTCGCTCCTGCAGCAATGGAACAGAGGGAATCGGACCATTCTGGTTATTGCCCACGAGCTGGAGTTATTTCTTGGTTGGGTGGGGAGAGTGGCTGTCATGGCCGCGGGGAGACTTACCTTTTGCGGTTCGCCAACCGAACTCTGTCAAACCAGTGACCCGGTGGTGCGTCAGACGGCTTCACTGCCGCCTATGGTCGAGCTCAGCTACTACTTGCAGCAGTGTGGTTTCAGTAAAGGGCCGGTGAGCGGTGACAGCGCAACC
>CAMYLW010000345.1 GCA_947259475.1 Thermodesulfobacteriota bacterium | reverse complement strand
GGCCGGGCAAGCCTGGATAATTCATGAATTGCTGTCGCGAGACCACAAAGATGGGCGTGCCACCTGGCAACCGCAAGGTGTTGGTTCCGAGGCGTACATGTACGGTACGTCGCAGGGGCCGACACCCGAGGACGCCAGGAAGGACGCCCATATCCGTGGTCGCAGCAAGTTATTCATCGATTATCCGAGCTAGATTACCACAAAAGATGTGAAATATGAAAGTGAAAGGTGGGGTTTGGTGCTGAATAGTGGGGGCGATTTGCAAAATATCCGGGTTAGGATTCGATCAACACAACAACTCGTACTTAAGTATAACAGAAGTATACCACGGTCGGAATGTGATCATTTTTTCTTATTATTTCAGGTAACTAAAGGTCTCGCCATATTTCGAGTATGGTCAAGTCGTCTGTTATCTCGGCGTTTGCCCGCCAGGTTTGGATTTCATCCAACAACTTGCTTCCCCACGGCGGCCCATTTGCCGCCTTGACATATTCGGGTAAACGGTTGCTGGCAAACAACTCATCACTTTCATTTCTGGCTTCAGTGACCCCGTCAGTTATAAAGAGAATCGATTGTCCGGGTTCTATGATAATTTCTTCTGTTTCGTAAACGGGGTTAGGTACGACACCCAAAGATATACCTCTCAATTCAGGGATCTTGCCCAACCCCTTCCCCACAAACCACAATGGAAACAGATGTCCTCCTCGCACAAACTGCATTCTCCCGGTCGCAGGCCAATACTTCCCAACAATGATGGTGGCAAAAAAACCCTCTTTGGCCAGGAGACTGTACATGGCACTGTTCACACTCTCAAGCATCTTATCAACTTCTTGCTGCACCAACGCTTCGCTACGAATCCTCGCCCACAAGGCTACCATGACCAGGGCGGCGGGAAGACCTTTGCCACAAACATCGGCCACGTAGACGAGCCAACTGCCGTCGGGCATAGGGATGATATCGTATAAATCACCACCAACGAAGGCTGCGGGCAATGACACAGCCCAAGCGTTGCTCCCACCTTCCATGTTTGGACATTCTGGACAAAACTGCGATTGAATCTGAGATGCGGCTTCCAGTTCAATTCGTAATTTTTGCTGCTTGAGTTGGGTCTCCAGGAGTCTTGATCGGATTATGGCCACTCCGGCCAGGTGGGCGAAACTGTCCAAAATTTCTTCGTCCTCGACATTGAAACATGGCTTGTTCTTGGAGTTTAGGACCTCTATCACACCCAAAAGTTCTTTGCCATAGACAATAGGAACGCACAAGAGAGTTCGGGTGTAAAATCCGGTGTAATGATCAGCCTCCTTGAAAAATCTGGTGTCTTGCTGCACATCTGGGATGATAACGGGCTGGCGGTTGACCGCAACCCATCCAGCGAGCCCCTCGCCCATTTTCAGTTCGACGTTCCTCTTGAGGATTTGTTCCGTTCTTTCACCCAAAGTCTCATTCTTGGCCAAAGAGAACTCAAGTATATTGAGTTTTGGATTGTAAAGAAGAATGGACGAAGCCTCCGCGTCAGTCACTTCCTGGGCCAAATCCAGAAGCTGTGGCAATAAGTCATCGAGGGACTCTATGCCTGCGAGCGACTGGCTCGCTTTGACCAGGTTTTTTAAACGCTTGGAAACATTGGCTTCCTGAGCACTGTTGGCATGCATGTCCAAAATAAAACCTCACTGCAATGATTACTAGAATTACCCACTTAGCTCAGCTTAGTCCATCACAAATATCCTTCAAAAGTGCCGCCCTCCCCCCTCAAGGGCAGAGGAAATTTGATGGTCTGAACCTGGGACATGGGTTACCCATGTCCATGATTGCACGGTTTGGTTTTTCAATCAAACGGCTTAAAAGCCATATCTCTGCATTTTTTTCATGAGCCCGTATCGGCTCAAGCCTAATTCTTTGGCTGCTCTGGTCCTGTTCCCACTATGCTTTTCCAGCAATTGGGACAGAACGGACTTTTCCAATGCTTCAACCATCTCTTTGAGAGTCCCTTGCACATTCAACTCAGGTTTAACCTTTGCCGATCTTTCGATTATTTTTTCTGAAAGGCATGAGAACTCTATAATACCCTCATCCTGCGCCAAGGCAACTGCCCTTTCAAGCTCATTCTCCAGTTCTCTAACGTTTCCGGGAAACGGGTAGTTCTCCAGACGCTGCAATACTTCCCGACTCAAACCTTGCATAGGTCTGCCTATCTTTTGGCTGTATTTATCCACAAAATACTGAGCCAGGAGTCGAATGTCGCCTGTCCTTTCGCGCAGTGGCGGCACTTTGATGGTAAATACATTGAGACGGTAGAGGAGATCTTCTCGGAATCTTCCCTGGGCCACTTCCTCTTCCAAATTTCTGTTGGTTGCTGATATCACCCTGGTATCTACTTTCTTGTAGTGATCTGCGCCCACTGCTCTGATCTCGCCATCTTGTAGAACCCGCAAAAGGCTCGTTTGCATCGCCGGCGACATCTCCCCCACCTCGTCGAGAAAGATTGTGCCGCCATGAGCGGTTTCAAAGAGCCCTTTCTTGTTGGCAATGGCACCGGTGAAAGCCCCTTTCCTATGGCCGAAAAGCTCACTCGTGAGTAAGGTTTCTGGAATACCGCCGCAGTTCTGAGAGACAAATGGTCTGTTTTTCCTTGGACTGTTGTGGTGAATGCAGCGGGCAACCAGCTCTTTTCCTGTACCTGTCTCTCCCTCTATCAGCACAGTTATGTCTAAATCCATCACTTTTTCGCAGAGCCTGAACAAATCCATCATCACCTTGCTGTTGCCGATTATCTCGGAAAAACTATACCGTTCTTCAATTTCTTGTCGAAGGATTATATTCTCCTGCTGAGTGTGTCTGAGCAATTTATCCTGCTCTTTACTGACCACCTGTAATTCTTTATATGCCCCATCCAGCTCAGTATACATCCGGGCATTGTCCAGAGCCATGGCTATTATTGGGGTAAGTGTTGTGACAAAGGTGAGATCTTCTTCACCAAAATTTCCTTTCTTTTTGTTTAGAACCTCGAGAACACCAACAGTTTTGTCTTTCTTTCGTAGGGGAGCAGCTATCATGGAACTTGTTTCAAAACCAGTGGAATCGTCGATCTTCTTATAATGGCGGG
>CAMYLW010000344.1 GCA_947259475.1 Thermodesulfobacteriota bacterium | reverse complement strand
TTGTTCCACCGTGCTCCAGACCTCTGGGTCTGCATCCATTTTGATATGGGGAACGGATAATAGCCTTCTCTCACACGGAACACCTGACATATCAACTTCCTTATCTTTGTAGTCAAACTTCAAATTCGTGATAATTTTCGTCTTTTCTGGATCTTCCGGAACAATCTCATCCTCCCCCACGAGTAACCAACCGTCTAGTTGATAAAGGTTGGCAGCACTCCTGACGTTGGAGGGAATCACATGATCATCATAAGTAAAGCCCACACTATCAATCTGAACAGTCAACAAAACTGGAATACCTAAGTCCCTGAGATTGTTAGATAACTTTACAACCGCAGCGCCGCCAAGGCTGTGACCAAACATGATCAGACGAGCTCTGCCTCTCTCCCTCTCATCAAGGTAATCATCCTGGTTGCTATCAAAAGAATTCAAAATCAGCTCCATTGCCAAATCACGTTTTCTATTTTCAAGAGTCTCAATGTGGACGTCGGGAAGGTTCATAGAATCAATCTTCATTGCCAATTGTCGAACACCCCTACTGCTCTCATCCCAATTCTCACGCCCACCCAGAAAACCCAAAATGAGCGTTTGGTTCTCCTCTAATGACGTAGGGATGGAGAAATGGTGATACTGCTGCCCCCTAATTGAGGCGTAGCCTGTCTGCAGGGCAATGAAACATACTATGGCGGCCAAAAACCCCAATCTCGCTGTCAATCTCTTCTTGTCTTTCATCGTCTCAGTCTCCAAGACTTATTGCTTTGAACCGGAAGATAAATTGTAAGTGGAAAGCATTTTTAACTGCATGCTTGCTTAAAAGATGAGTCTGAATTCGAGATTTACAACGGTAAATGATTGGGGTAACAATAGTAGAAAAAAACTACTAGTATCCGGGCTAGGCGAGTGACAGCAGGTGGGTTCTGAGGTTGGCCTTCTTGTTCTTCAAACCGAGTTTCTCCCGAATGTTTTTCCGGTGGAAGTCCACCGCGTTTATGGAGAGATGCAACATTTCGGCTATTTCTTTGCTGGCTTTCCCTTCTTTGACGAGGGTAGCCACTTGTATTTCCCTGGGAGTAAGACTTAGGTATTTCGAGGAGAGGTGGTGCAGTAAAGGAGAGATAATATCATTGAGGTTGGATTCGACTATTTCCAGATAAGCCTTTTGCCTGGTATCCAGACCAGCGTTCTTGAGGTCTTTAAGGTATGGCGTTATGAGTTCTTTGACGTTTGCCAGTACCTTTTCTTCAAGTTCATGTTTATCTTCCTCTCTTGTTTTCAGCAGAACCCTCAACGCTGTATTGGTTTCCTCAAGCTTGTGCGTTTGCAGTTCCAGTTCCAGCTCCCGCTCTCTCAAGGCCTCCTCGGCACGCTTGATGGCGGTGACGTCTTCGTGGCTCACCACCACTCTCAGGGGCCCAGGATCAGCCATGCGAGTGGCCCGGATGTAACACCAGCGCTTCTCCTCGGGTGAATGGCACGGATATTCAGTGGCGAATTCGTTTAGATCACCGGCAATTACTCTTCTGATCCCATCAGCAACTTCACGCGCTTTTTCAACTTCTTTGGGATCGCCTACAGCGGAATCACATATCTCAAGATAATTCACACTAACAGTGTCAGCGGGTGTCTCGATCTTGTTCTCCAAGCCGAATCTTTGCCATGAGCGGTTGGTTTCGAAGATTACGCCATTCTCGTCCAATATCGCCATGTTGGCTGACAAGGAGTCCATTGCTACGTTGATGTACTGCCCAGTTAGCCGTAGGGATTTTGTGGCCTCTTTAAGCGTGAGGGCCTCATCCTCTAACTCTTTGACCTTTTGTAACAGTTCTTCATATGTTGGAGCAGATGTCATTGAAACTATCCTTTAAAAGAGACAAGGGTCTTACCTGCATGGTTGAAAGACAAACCCTCAAAACGAAAAATTTACCTGGACGCCCTCCACTCTGGCCTTTCGATTCAATCACTGTAGCTATCATGCCAAGTGTTGTTCAATGTAAGTCTTAACTTTGAATTTTCGTTTGCAGCCACCATAACTCATATAGCGGATTTTGCCAAAAATGGGCCGCTCCTTCCAGGCCCTATCGTGGACTCCCCCTACACTCCAGGCAATGCCAACATAGCCGTTTGCATCCCTGCCGTCGAGCTCATATTTGTCGTTGAGCAGGATGGCAACTTCCAGTGCCTCTTCTGGAGAAGCGGTCCATTCCAGAATCTTCTTGGCCCAATACATCCTCATGTAGCCGTGCATCTTTCCCCTGTGAACCATTTCCATTTGTGCAGCATTCCAGAGGTCATCGTGGGTCTTGCCATCCTCAAACTGCTCCAGGGAATAGAGATAATCTCTCTGGTCACCGCGATGTTCGTTCAATGTTTTTTGGGCCCATTCCGGGAATCCGGCGAACCGGTCGTAATCCTGATTGTAGAAGCAGAAGTTATCCGAGAGTTCACGCCGGACAATGAGTTCCTCCAGGAAACCATCCTTTGACTCTTTGCTCACCTTCTTTTTTTGCACTTCCAGCGCCACCCGCTGCGCTGAGATCTGGCCGAAATGGAGGTACGGAGAGAGGTTGGATACACCGTCTTCGGTGGGATCATTTCTCTTGGAAGCGTAAGCCGAAAGTTTATTGGTCAGAAAATGATCCAGAGTTGCCGCTGCTGCCTTTTCTCCTGGCACAAGCCAGTCAACCTCCGGGACAGACCGATCAATTTTTAGGGACATCTCAGCTTCGTCCCAGTCTGTCCCCGTCACTTTCTTTGGCCAAGGAAAGGGATGTTTCTGCGCCGGCGGAAAATGCTTCAAGAAATCGGGGAGGGCACGATGGATCTTCGGTCGCAAGGTGTAGGCGGCGTATTCTTTTTTGCTCGAGGCCTCCCAGCAGGGAACAATGTTGCGACCGTCCACCTCGTACATGCTCGTCTTGATATGCGCTGCCACCTCTTTTTTCCATTGTTGTTTGATTCGCAAAGGATCAAAGTCAGTCACCAGGCCGCTGATTTGGTGTTTTGCCAAAAATGTTGGAAGCGCCTGCTCCGGAGAGCCAATAACAAGGAAAAAAGGTATGTTTAGTTCCGCCAGCCGAGTCTCCACCTCTCGCAAACCTTTCAGCATAA